>WRIE01000006.1 GCA_009782875.1 Eubacteriaceae bacterium
CGCATTCACAGCAAGCGAGAAAGGCTATGATGCGGGGAAAAAAAATATCAGGGGCGAAAGTGCGCTTGGCGGTTGACATTCTTGGGATTCCCCATGGCGTACATGCCGCGACAGCAGATTTTACTGACAGGGATGGGGCTATAGAGCTGGCTGTAATTAATGCAGGCAAATATGAAAGCGTCGAGACTGTTTTAGCTGGCAGCGCTTATACTGGAGAGAGCTTTGCTGAAGCAATTAAAGGGCTGATTGACGCGAAAGTCGAAGTTGTCAAGCGCAACGAGGCCCATATGTTCATTGTCCTTCCCAAAAGATGGATTGTTGAAAGATCATTCGGATGGGCTGATAATTGCCGGAGGCTGTGGAAGGTTTGCGAAAGGCATTTGAGCACATTTTGTCAAATGTTTGTATTGTCATTTATTTCAGTTCTTTTGAGGAGATACTAAACATCCTCTAAGGCAGGCAAAGCTATGGGCTTAGGCGGCACAAGTTTTTGGGCGTTCACACTTTGCATGCTTGCATAGATAACGCAAAAAAAAGGCAGTCCTAAGTGCTGCATCTTGACATTTGGGACAAGCCTCCAGCATAAATATCCATAGAAAGTTGCTACAATAAAAAGAAGCCAGGCAGCGCAATGCCTAGACTTCGTCCGCAAGCTTGCGGGCAGCGCCTGGGATCCCCTAAGATTTGAGTTGGGCCAGTTTAAATCAAGATCAGGTTCAGAAAGCCGCGCTTATGCTATCAGTTTGTGGGCGGCTTTTTCTGTGTAAGGATGGGAGCAGCATGGGAAGCCTTCTGGAAGCGGCAAGGACAAGAATCATTGAAACAAAAATTATCGAGCATGCTCCTCAACCGCATAGTGTCTGGGCTCGGAAGGCATTGACTGGGACAAAAAGCGCAGGAATAACTTTGCGGGAAGGGCAGATGCCCGGTAGCTGTTGATGCGTTTCCGGGCAACACCAAGGACGAGGCTACAGTAATGGGCATGATCGATGGGATGCAGGAAAAATACGGCAATGGGCAGAGAGTAAAACTCGCACAAGGCACTGTCATCAACTTGGGATGGCACTTTTGCGAGGAGAAAATCGAGGCGGAAAAGACCGTTGACGGCTGCTACATCATATTCACAGACGTGGCGGGATGAATTGATAGGGTCACGTACGGCCAAGGGTGAATAGCCCTTTGGTTGTTCTTTTGAGTAGCCGGGAAAGGCGAATCCCCAAACTACTCGTTTTTTTTCTCTTTTATATGCCGAATTTAATAGCCACATCCTGCGCATATAATTCAGTATCAAAAGCGCCAAATTGAATTTACACTCTAGTTTGGCGATTAACGCTCCATCCCTGCTTATTGCTTGGCCTTTCGCATATCGAACTCTTGGTTAATATTTTTGAGCGAAGAAGCCCATAGCTCGTTGTCGCTGTGGTTTAAAATCTCGATGCTTCCTCCCTGTATCTCCCTTTTGATTCCAGGCGGCTCTCGATATCGCCCTCCACAACCAAGCAGCTTTGCCTGAGCCGGTCGAGGACATCAGCGTCTGGACCCCATTTCCCGCGGCTCTCTAGCTCTAGCAGCCTCCGGCTCATCTCTTCGAGCGCGTAGGGGTTCACTGACATCAGCCACTCAGTGATCTTGTCGAGGTATTCATCCTCAAAGCACTCCAAAAGAACTTGGGCTTCAATGATGTTTTGTGTCAAGCAAATAATATCTAATGCGCCATCGTATCCGCGTTCCATTAGGCTCTCGCGCTAGAACTCGTTAAGGATGCTCGCCTCTATGTTTTCTTTGAGGTCGATGTCCAGCGCTTTGGTCTTTAGCGCCTTCCCCACTTCGCTCACAGATTGGTACTGGCGAATCTCCGCCCGCTGAGTTGCTTTGCAAGCAGCCGAAACCGCCTTGGACCTGTGTGGGGAAGCCGCATGCAAGGGAATTGAGCCTTCTTGATTGGGCGACATTGACTGAGAGCTCAACTTTTTTAACTTGATCGAACGGGGAATTGTCGAGAGATTTGCAGAACGCTTTAACTGTGACTTGACTGTTTTGGAAAGTAGCGGGCATTGGTTTCATTCAGAACGACAACTCACTTTTCTTTACAGAGGGATAGAAAGGAACATCAATTCTGTATAATCATTAGCAGCAGCGGACACTTTCTGGGGACAGCTATGGTTAATCTGGACATAACAACACAGCAGAAAGCTAAGGCAATGGCAACTCTATAGAAAGACAGACAACAAAATCGGCTTTGAAGCGGCAAGTATTGGCGCCGCCTTTCATTTTATTGGAGTCTCGGCAATTCCAATTTTTTTAATGAAAGGCGAGCCATTGTATAGCTTTTCTACTGCCTTGCCCGCATGCCAGCGGCTTTTTATAGAAAAACAAGCCAAGGTGCCTGATAAGGCGGCTTGGCTAGCCTGGGCGCATGCACTCGCTTCGGGATTCTTTGGCGAAAAACGCCATAACAAAGCAAGCTCTACAATCTGGAACGGCGTTATGGCAACGGCCAGCTGCCTCTTGATTTCCATTGCTACTTATCTCGGCAATGCGGCTGTATGATTTCTATGGGATCTTCTTCATCGATGCGAAAAACAATCCGATTCTTCTTACCAATCAAATAATTCCAATTTAAGGCAGCCAGCAAAAACACCGCCAAACTTTCCGCTAAATCCCATAAATCGCTGGGTCAAAGACAACCGGCATAACCCTCTTGTGCGAGCTGCTATTGTGGTAGCGCTCTATCACCAGCTTGTCTTCAGGGCTCGCCTGGCCGGTCAGCAGATAACCATCGATCGCCTTATATGTGACCCCCATATCGGCCTCATCAGTCTGCCCTTCAAACAAGCCTGCTGACGGGGGTTTGGAAAACAGGAAATCCGGCGCGCCCAAATGCGCAAGGAATTCGTAAACTTCGGTGGCTGTCAAGTCTGCAATAGGGTTGAAATCACTCGCGCCATCCCCCCATTTTGTAAAATACCCCATATAAATCTCGCTTCTGTTGCCTGTGCCTGCCACAAGCCTGCCTTCGCTTTGGGCAATGGTATACAACGTCGCCATGCGCAGCCTTGGCAGCAAGTTTGACAGGGCAGTTTCCGTAGCATCTGCCTGGTCGCTGATCGCTCCGGCAAGGGCATCCCTCGCAGCGGCTAAATCGACAGTCCTGTACTCTATGCCAAATTGGGCTGCTAAAGCTGTCGCGTCATCCAAATCGGACCCATAGCTGCGGGTTGTCCCGCAAGGAAGCATCAGCGAGAGTGTGTTCTCACATGCCATCTTGCACAGTATCCCCACAAGCGCACAGTCTTTTCCGCCGCTGTTGCCAAAAATTATGCCTTTTGCTCCAGCTGAATTTAGAACTTTGGAAATAAAATCCACTCTTTGTTTTGTTTCAAGCACATAATCCCTCAAAATAGCCTTATACCTCTCAAATTGATTTTAGCCTATCACTGAAGCGGTTGAAAATAGCGTTTGTGTTATACATCACCCCAGAATGCTCTATTGCTTCCAATTTCTGAGACGGGGGCGGGCTTGGTGGAAGCCCCGGAATGCTTGCATCCAAATTGTCGATCAACCCTTGGATGGTTTGCAAGTTGCTGTATTTGCAAGCTGGCTCGAAAACTTTCGCCAATGCCTTGGTTTGGCCCACTGTGTTTGTATAAGTGCCATCAGTTTCCCCAAACGCTGCCAGTGGAAGGACAAGCTGGGCTTTTTTTGTTGTTTCTGTCTCAAACACATCCCCAACGCATAGAAATGCCACTGAAGAGAAGTCAACCCATCCCGGATCTTCACCTAAGATCACCAAGCCCTTGATTGTGCCGTTTTTGAGCGCTCCCTCCAAACAATAGCCATAGCCGATGCCCAAATCAGCAAGCCCTTGGCTGTTTGCATTTGGTTTTAGCTGGATAACCTCCGCATTGCCTGCAAGCGCAGTTTTTGCCAACAGAGATTCTGCCTTGGCGCCGAGGAAACCTTGCTCGAATACTGCCACTGGGCGTTTTGCTCCAGCTAGATAACCGTCCAAGCTGCCGGAGGCTACTAACTCCTCCAGGCTGCTTGCCTCTAGATAATCGACTGCCACACCTTCAAGCTTTTCCCCATTGATCTGGATGAGCTTTGCGCCATCCAAAGCGCTTCTGCGGATTTTAAATCCTGCAACTGTGTGGGAGGACATAATATCTGACGAGGCGAGGATTATCAAATCCGCATTTTCAAGGCGCTCAAAACCGCAAGTAGAGGCATCGCCCGCTACGCCGCTCACTCTCCTGTTGAAAGAGTAGGCGCTAATGCCAAGGCGCCTGGCATATTCTTTTGCCAATGACAATTCCTCATTAGACAACCTGTCAGAGAGGGCAATTGCCGCAGCGCCAGTCCCATGGGAGGCGATGACTGCCTCCATCCTGCAACTGGCATATTTAAGGGCATCGCCCCACCCAACCTTCTGTTTGTTAAATAGGGGGTATTCGAGCCTTGGGCGCATTGTAGTTTCGGTAAAGCCAAAACGCCCTTTGCCGCAAAGCTCGCTGCCCTCTGCGGGCATGATTCTTGCCAGCATGCCGCCTTTGTATTCCAGCTGGACTTGGCATCCTACAGAGCAAAAAGAGCAGACCGAGTTTTCTTTGTCCAAAACAAGGGGCACTTGCTTGGTCCCTTGGGCCCTGTCAACCAGAGCGCCTGTCGGGCACAGGGCTGCGCAGGCGCCGCATGATATACATCCGCTGGCGCCATCCAATTCCCCAAAAGCAGGGGCGGCTTGGCTGTCAAACCCTCTGCCCGCAATGCCGAGGGCGCATGCCCCCACAAGTTCTTCGCAAGCCCGGGAGCAAAGCCCGCATAATATGCATTTTGCTGGATCTGCCTGGATGAATGGATGGCCAAAGTCGCCGCTGCGTTTGGCTTTCTGCCCGGCGTATTGGTCTGTGCTGCAACCTAACAGCCATGCCAAGTTGGCCAACTTGCATGAGAAATAATCAGCGCAGCCGCACTCAAGGCAGCGGGAAGCTTCTGCAACCGCCTCTTCCTCGTTGTAGCCATTGTTTATTTCCCTGAAATCCCTGCGCCTTTGCGACGGGCTAAGATGCCTCATTTCGACTCTAGGGCTCTTCCCGAAAGAGGAGTAGAAATCCTCTTCGGGGTTTGTCTTTGACAGAGGGATGTTTGGCTGTTGGCATATGCCCGCTGATAGGAATGCGTCAACAGCCAAAACCGCCTGCTGGGCATGCCCAATAGCAGCAACTGCGATACCTGCCCCATCATTGATGACATCCCCGATTGCATACACCCCTTCAAGGCTTGTCCTAAATGAGGATGTGTCAGCTATGACTGTCCCCCATCTGGTCAATTCGATGCCACCTATTCCGGATGTGTCTGCCGATTGGCCGATAGCCATAATCACTGAGTCGACATCCAGGTTTTCTTCTGCCCCTTCAATGGGCTGTGGCGAGCGGCGCCCGCTAGCGTCAGGCTCTCCAAGCTCCATTTTTTGCAGGCGGATCCTCGACACCTTCCCACTTGCCCCGATGATTTCAATAGGGTTGGACAAAAACCGGAAGATTACCCCTTCCTCTTCGGCTTCTTTTATCTCTATCTCGCTTGCAGGCATCTCATCCCTGCTCCTGCGGTATAAGACACTGACCTCTTTAGCGCCTAGCCTGACAGCAGTCCTGGCAGCATCCATTGCTGTGTTGCCGCCTCCCACAATAGCTGTCTTTACACCGATGGGCGGGGCTTGGCCCATTGCGACTGCGCGCAGGAAATCGATGCCGCCATTAACACCTTCCAAATCCTCCCCGCTGCATCCAAGCTTTGAGCTCTTCCATGCGCCGATTGCGATGATAACAGCGTTGTAGGAGCCTCTTAATGATTCAAAGGCTATATCGCCTCCAATTCTCGTGTTATTGAAAAAACGCGCCCCCATTTTAGAGATAGCGGCAACTTCAATGTCGAGTATGTCTTTGGGCAGCCTATACGCTGGAATCCCGTATCGGAGCATCCCCCCCATCTGCGGCATGGCATCGTATATGTCTACGCTATGCCCCATCTTTCTTAAAAAGCTTGCTGCAGACAACCCGCCGGGCCCGCCGCCGATGATAGCGACCGATTTGCCGGTTTCTTGCTCCGGCACAGGCTCTGCTTGCCCCAAAAACATATCTGTGGCAAAGTATTTGAGCCCTGATATATTAATGGGCTCGTCCACGCTTTGCCTCCTGCAAGCGTCCTCGCAAGGATGCGGGCAGATGCGCCCGATACTGGAAGGCAGCGGGAGCTTTTCTTTTATCAGCTTTGATGCTTCGCTGTATTCCCTGTTTGCAACCAAGCCGACATATCCTTGGCAATCTGTGCCAGCAGGGCACTCCAGCATGCAGGGAGCGCGGCAATCGCCCTCATGGTCAGAGAAAAGCAGCTCAATCGCGGCTTTTCTTGCGCCTTCAACCCTTGGGGAGCATGTGCTGATTTCCATTCCTTCTTCCACTTGGGTAGAACAGGCGCGCATAAGGCGGGCATAGTTTTCGACCTCGACAACACACACCCCACATGCCCCAAAAGCCTTGATGCGCTCGTTATGGCACAGGTTTGGCACGAAAATGCCTTGGCTTAACGCTGCTTGAAGTATCGTTTGGCCGGATGCAGCTTCAATGGGCTGGCTGTCAATTGTTATATTCACAACAGGCATGCTACTGGCTCCTTTCTAGTTAGTTGGCAAGCACAGCGCCAAAATTGCACACACGCAAACAATTGGAGCACCTTGTGCAGGCGCTGGAATCAATCTTATGGGTCTCTTGGGGCTCTCCAGAAATTGCGTTGACTGGGCAGCCTGTTTTGCAGACAGAGCAGCCTGTGCATGCGCCAGGGTCTATGGAATATGACACCAGCGCCCTGCAATGCTTGGCTGGGCACTTCTTGTCCTCGATATGGGCTTCATACTCGTCCCTGAAATACCTTATCGTTGTCAACACAGGATTTGGGGCGCTCTTGCCCAACTCGCATAGAGAGCCTTCCTTGACTTGGGTTGCGAGGCTTTCAAGCAAGCCTAGATCCTCCATTTGACCTTCGCCCGCGACGATGCGCTCAAGGATTTCCAGCATCCGCTTGGTTCCTATCCTGCAATGGACACATTTCCCACATGACTCATTGCAGGTAAATTCCAAGAAAAACCTTGCGATGTCAACCATACAAGTGCTCTCATCCATGACAACCATGCCTCCGGAGCCCATTATAGCCCCGGTTTGCTGCAAAGACTTGTAATCAATCGGCGTGTCAAACAACTCCCTCGGGATGCACCCTCCGCTTGGCCCGCCCATCTGCACCGCTTTGACTCCAGCGCCCCCATCACCGATATTGAAAACCAAGTCGTGGATCGTCATGCCCATTGGCACTTCCACCAACCCGCTGTTTTTGATCTTGCCGGTGAGCGCAAACACTTTAGTGCCCCTGCTTGTCTGCAAGCCGTGCTTCGCGAAAGCTCTAGCACCATTGTTGATAATCCATGGGACATTCGCAAATGTCTCCACATTATTTATATTGGTAGGCAGTTGCCAAAGACCGCTAGCTGCCGGGTATGGCGGCCTTTGGCGCGGCATTCCCCTCTCCCCTTCAAGGGAGGCTATCAGTGCAGTCTCCTCGCCGCAAACAAAAGCCCCTGCCCCTTCTTTTATCTCCAAATCAAAGGAGAACTCTGTCCCATAGATACTGCTGCCAAGAAAACCTCCTGCATACGCGTCTGATATGGCTTTCTTGAGGCGTTTTATTGCCAGCGGATATTCTGCGCGGCAATAGACAATCCCAATGCTTGCCCCAATGGCATAGGCAGCGATCACCATTCCTTCGATGACGGCATGGGGATCCCCCTCTAGTATCGCCCTATCCATAAAAGCCCCTGGGTCCCCTTCATCTGCGTTGCAGATTAGATACTTCTGCCTGCCAGGGGCGTCGCGGGCTGCTTTCCATTTAAACCATGTGGGAAAACCTGCCCCTCCCCTTCCCGCCAATCCGGAGATTTCCATCTGGCTAATCACATCTTCGCTTGAATACCCGGACAGGCATTTTTTTAATGCGCTGTAACCTGAAACAGCGATATATTCATCAATTTCCTCAGGATTTATACTCCCTGCGTTGCGCAACACAATCCTTGTCTGTTTCGCCAAAAAATCATGGCCTTCCTGGGGCATAAGGAAAAATGAGGCCCTGTTCTCTTCCCCGATAGCCATTTTCGCTATCTCTTTGGCTGTCCTCTCATTCACCTTGGCAAAGGTAGTCTTGTTGCCTGAATCGTCTATGAGGTCGACAATAGGCTCAAAGTAGCAAGAACCGATGCATCCGGCTATCGACAGTTGGGCGCTGGCGTGCCCTTCCAACCCGGCTTTGAGGGAATCGTACACTGGACCGGCACCCGCAGCTATTCCGCAGCTGCCCATTCCAACAACAACACGCATGGCTCACTCCCTCAAGCTTCCGCTGGCTACCCCGCCAAGGATTTTTTTTGTTTTCTCTGCGTTCAAAGAGCCATATGCGACTCCGTCGACCATCATAACTGGGGAAAGGCTGCAACAACCCAAACATGCGACGCTTTCGAGGGAAAACATGCCATCGGCGGTCACGCCGTTTTCTGAAAGCGGTCTATTTGACGATTCGAAAAAAGCGTTGGCGGCATCTTCAATTATGCTTGCGCCATTGACATGGCATGCGGTGCCTTTGCAATGGAGTATTTGGTGTTTGCCGGGCTCCTCAAGTTTAAACTGGGAGTAAAATGTGGCTACACCAATTATCTTTGCTGTCTTGATGCCGGTTTTCTCTGCGATTGCCCAAATTGCGCTCTTAGGCAAATATCCATAGATCTCTTGTGTTTTTTGGAGAATGCCGATCAAAGAGCCTTTCGCTGGTCCTTGCCCTCCGAGCATGTGGCCAAAGCGGGAATCAAGGTTTTCATCAATATTTATGACCATCCTGGTTTTCCTTTCTGATAACTAGTTTACCAAAGGGTGAGCCCATTTCAAAGCAGCGAGGAGCAAGGTGCCTGGAGCAAATTTTGGATATTTTATATTTCATGCAGAAAATTGGCGAGCACACAAAGGATGCCTTGATGCCGCTTTAGCATTAAGGCTAATTGCATGCAAATATTGGTGGGCAAGATGGCGAAACCGTCGGATATTCTATCATTTTTGCGGATTATGGTGGAATTTGGCGCATATCATGAATATATGGTTTTATGTTTATGGAGGCCAGCAAGCGGCGAAGCAATCTTTATCTTTAAATATAGGGAGGGAGAATAATTAATCGTAAACTGCTCGGAATTTATACCCTTTCTCATTTTTGTGTTGATTTTGATTGTTTTCATGGCATACAATTCAGGGCGAGCCTCAGACTATTGATGGCGAAAAGACGAGCAGGGGAAAGGGGAAATGAATGTGGCTAAATTGAACGGGATTGCAGATAGGAGCCCCTATAGATATCCTCATTGCCATTTATCAAAGATTGTTCAATAATATTAGTGAAGCCTAGTTTTATTATTTGGTTAATAGATAGGCAATAGGAAGTGGGCAGGATTAGTGCAATATTATAATAATATAATTGTCCCAGAGATTTTGCCGCCATCAGAAGATGGCGTGTTTAAGACATTGCTTACACACCCAGAAGCCAAGCCAGTCTTGCGAGATGTCGTCGAGAGCTACCTACGGTTTCCAGTTGTTAACGTTGAAGTTAAGAATACAGAACTGCCAATTTCAAATATCAACGAAAAACACGAGCGGTTCGATGTGAATTGCACAATTGATGATGGTAGCCAGCTCGACCTGGAAATGCAGGCTGAAGCCATGAAAGGTGACAGTTTTCCCACAAACCACCAGATCATTAAAAGCAGGTCAATATACTATCTTACTGACCTTCACTCAAGCCAGGACGGCCGCAGTGTGCTACGACAAGTTGTTGCGAAGCTACCAGATGACTTTGTGCGGGTACACTGTGTTTCAAGAACGCAAAGGTTTCGTTAGCCGGTTTAGTTTCCGTGAAGAAGATGGATATGAGCTCGCAGACGACGTGGGGATTATATTCGTTGAGCTGACTAAACTGAGTGGCATAGTCTAAGAAACCAGTCGATTTGATGACAGGGGAGGAGCTTTGGAGCGTGTTTTTCGCCCACGCTTCTGATTCGAAATATGTGGAATTGATAAGCAAGATGATTGCTGCAAGGAAGGAGATCAAGATGGCGGATGAGTTGCTACGGTCAATCAGCCAAGACGAAGTCGAGCGCGCACATTTCCGTTCTCGCCGCATGTTCCTGATGGATAGGCAACATGACCTTCTTGTTGCTCGGGACGAGGGGCGTGATGAGGGGTTCAAGGAGGGGCGCGAGGAAGGGCGCGAGGAAGGGCGCGAGGAGGGGCGCGAGGAAGGGCGCGAAGAGGGGCGCGAGGAGAAGGAAAGGGAGGTTGTCAAGAACGCTTTGGGCATGAATATGCCTGTCGACGATATTGTTCATCTTACTGGCTTAACCCTCGAAGAAATTGAAAGATTGCGCGACACAGACTAAAATATGCTAAACTCAGAGAACGAATTATTAACCGTGTAAGTGTCAATAATGCCTGATAAAGGCAATTAAAGGAGATTGACAAATGGCACGGTTAAATGAGCAAGACAAAGCGCTAGCAAGATCAATACTTGAGCAATGCAGCACAGTGGCTGACGTGACTTCAAAGCTGAAGGAGCTTTTTGCAGGGACTATAGAATTGATGCTGGAGGCTGAGCTCGACGAGCACCTCGGCTATGAGAAAAACAGCATAGAGGGAAAGAACAGCGGCAATTCGCGCAACGGCTACGGCAAGAAGACGATATCAAGCGAATGGGGCGACAGCGAAATCGATATGCCGCGCGACCGCAACGGCACATTCGAGCCAGCGGCAGTAGCGAAGAGGCAGACGCGCACAGACGACATTGAGGCCAGGATACTGGCCATGTACTCCAAAGGGATGTCAACAAGGGACATTGAGGACCATTTGCGAGACATATATGGGGTGGAGGCGTCAGCGAGCCTAGTGAGCCGAATAACAGACAAGATAATGCCCGAGGTCGCCGAATGGCAGGCGCGCCCCTTGTCCAGTGTCTACCCTATAGTCTACTTTGACGGGATATATTATAAAGTGAAAAAGGACGGCAAAGTCGTCAACAAGTGCGTGTACAGCGTGCTTGGCATAGACATGGACGGCATGAAAGACATTCTGGGCATTTGGATTGGCGAGGCCGAGAGCGCGCCATTCTGGGCCACGATATTCAACGAGCTGAGGAACCGGGGGGTGGAGGACATCCTCATAGCTTGCCACGACAACCTTTCCGGCTTTGGCAACGCCATCTCCAGCGTGTTCCCTAAAACCGTGAGCCAGCTTTGCATAATCCACATGGTCCGCAACTCGACGAAATATGTCTCATACAAGGATTTGAGGCCGCTCATGGCCGATTTGAAAAAAGTTTATGGAGCCGCAAGCGAAGAAGAGGCTTTGTATGCCTTGGACGATTTCAATGAAAAATGGGGAAGCAAATACCCGCAGATATACAAGATGTGGGAAGAAAACTGGGATGATTTGTCGGAATACTTCAAATATCCAAAAGAAGTACGGACTGTAATATATACCACGAACGCAGTGGAGGGGTTCCACAGGATGCTAAGGAAGTTCACGAAGACCAAAACGAATTTCCCGACAGACGACTCGCTAAGGAAATCGATATACCTGTCAGTGAAAGAGATCGGCAAAAAATGGACTATGCCCATCCGCGATTGGGGCATGATTATTGGGCAATTAATGATATTCCATGAGGAGCGGGCCAAAGGGGCTGCGGCTGTATAGCAAGCACAAACAGGCGGCGGCTGTATACAAGCATGCAAGATGGGCATAATGGGTCTAGGAAAATTCGATGGAAGCCTACGCCTTCCATCCCTGCCTCAAAGGGAGCCTACCCCGCCAAGGTCAAGGACACCGCCCCCACCAAGGGAACATCCCCACCAAGGTCAAGGGCACTTACACGGTTCTGTACACACTCCCTAAACTCACAACTAGATAACATTTCACGGATCCCGGTTTTCAATCCTTGGCTTCCTTGTCCCTCCTCGGCAAGCGCACAAACCTTTCCTTTTTCAAGATGCCGCTAATCGTTGTCAGCACATGTTGATTTCATCCCTTGTCTCTTGCTCCAAAGCAATCGGCTTCATGCCGAAGGCAACTGGCTTGGAAAAAGGGTCGGTCTCCAGGCTTTCCTACAGACAGTGTTTATCGAATATCCAAATTTCTTTCAGCGGCTGGTAAACGGTCGACAAATATGCCTTCATAGCATCGTATTGCTTGTGCAGTGGCTTTGGCGTGGTAGAACATTTCTGGAGTTATATTCAGGTCGTTTTCCATAATGAATTACTTTTTCACATGCTTTATTATATTGCAGAACTCATTCTTTAAACCAAAAGCCAATCTTGGGTTTTGGTGACGAAAAAAGCATTATGCTGTTTTTCTGTGATATATAACTCCACTACAACCCTATCACTATGATTTTTAGCCCTAACACAAAAAAAAACAGCCTATATTGGCAACAACAATGTTTTTCTAGTGTGCCAGAAGGCCGTTTTAGCGTTTTTTATTGACAATGAAGATCAATGATATTGTTTCGCAACAGCGCCGCCCTAGTTTTTTTGCGCTTAAAACCCAAAAATCGTCCATCCAAAGTCTTTAAGTATAGTTGACCTTAATGGCTCTTGCAGTTCCCAGTCCTTGTCTTGCAACAATTCTTCAACGAGCTCATCGATTGTAAAATCCATAAATAAGCCTCCTTATTTTCTGCCATATTCATGGGCAAAATTATATACTTCTATTAAAGTTTGACTAATATCGCCTCGTGAAGCCCAGTTTTTATTAGCTCCAAACATAAAACCGCCGCCAGAAGCGCATTCGTCAATGACCTTTTTCGCAAAATCTACGTTTTTGTCTAATGGCAACAGCCTAGTGTTCTGCAGCTTGGCGCCACCTATCATCACTTGATGGTGCCCAATAGCGTTGTAGACCTTAAAGAAGTCATCGTCATCAATCACCATGACAACTGAATCCTTTGGCAGATCCAAGAAGCTCTCGATAAACGGCATCCAGCGCCCTTCTAGAAGCTTGTACAATTTGTTGCCTGATTTAGAAATGTTTGTGACTATCTCTTTATAGATTGGGAAGAAGAACTTCTCATATTGTTTTGGGTTAAGGTAACATGGGATATGGGGCATATAAGAGGCGAAACGTTCTGTTAGCTCAACATTTTCAAAACGCTCTGAGCGCTGCTGGTAAATCACGTTGATAGTGTCCATAAATTCCTCTGGATACCTTCTTAGATCCGCCAATGTGCCTTGGAAGCCACGCAAGCGATCGAAAACATAGTCAGCTGGATGAGTAAAGCGAGGCAATCCCGCAGGCAGGGGCAAAAACCCAAATTCAGCAAAAACTTTTTCAGACACCTTGTTGTAATGCCCTGTAATCCTGCTTGCTGCTTCCTCCGCAATAATTTTTAGTTTCTTTATTGCCATCTCTTTGTCGCCTTCAAAAAGTGGAGGGAACTTTCTTGGCAGCAGTGTATCCTTGACAAATTTATTAATGTCATTAATTAGTAGCGGATACTCTTCTGCCTTCATTGTCGGTCGCTGCAAATGCTGCAAGTGCATTCCGTCATCGCATAAAAAAGTTTCGGTCAACCAGTCCAATGCTTCATATGTATTGGGCACTCCAGTGTATGTGATGTTTCCTACATCAAGATGCATGTTGCTTAGCAGGTTTCTGAAAACAAATTCAGTGTTCTTTTCGTCATACTCAGCTTCTTTGAACGTCATGCCAGCATAATGCAAGATGGCGTTTCCGTTAATGCTTACATTCGGGATATACTCCGTTTCAATGTGGTTGCATGCTTTAAGCAAGTTTTGGCGTTGCAGTTCCTGTTTTTCTGTTAATGCCATAGCTTTTCTCTCTCCTTCGTCCGATTTTTTATCTATGTAAAAGACCAGCGATACGGGTGTGGCTGCCCTTGTCTTCTACAGCTTTAAAGCTTAATCCGCCAACATGGCGTTTACGTGAGGATTTAGGTGGTTGTCATTTTGTCTGAAATTGAATAATTGCCATCTTGCCCACAATCCTACCACATTTTTTTGCCATTTGAAAGAATTATCTTAGAGGAATGCCTTCGTTTCCAGACGTAAAGCGGTCTGCAATGCCTATTTGCCCACGGAGCATTTCGAGAGGGCTAACACAGGAGCAAAGAAGGTGATAATGCTTTTGCAGCCAGTTGATATTGCGGGCGCACTCTTGGATCTGTGACTGGCAAAAGCGTGTGGGCTCCCGCAGACCGCGCTGCTCACGGCTAAGGGTGAAGTTTGGGTCTAAAGCCTTGGCTAAGGCAGCGCGCTATCCGCTCGGCGCCATTGACATCTGTCTTGCAATTGGGCACGTTCTTGATGTGGCGGCATTGTTGCGCGCCAATTCCTGCTCTGCCTCCAGGAGCTGGGGGTGCGCGTTTTTGTCCCGGACGTGCCATTCCACCACTCCGGCCATGTTCCGTACAGCTTCAGCCGCCAAGAGCTGGATGCGCTGTTTGCAGCGGCGGACTCCCTGGCTTCTTTGAGGAGGGACGGCAAAAAGGCGGCTATCCAGCTCGCAGCCTGCCTCCGTGTGCTGCATGGCTGTGGGCTGAGGTCGGGAGAGGCCCTGGAGCTCAAGGTTGGCGACATTGGCTTTGCCAATGGCGTGGTTGCGCAAAAGGGAAAAAAGACAGGATTGCCCCGATGCACCCCTCAATGGCGGAAATTCTAGAAGTGTACGCTTGCCGCCTTGGCAGCAAGGACCCTGGGAGCTATCTCTTTGAGGGCAGGGGCAAAAAACCGCGCAGCCAAACATGGGCATACAGCTGGTTCAGGCGGGCTCTTTCCGAGGCGGGTACCGTTTATGAGAAAGAGAAAGGGGAGCGCGCCGGTCCGTGCCCCTGCAGCATGAGGCACACATTCATCCAAATGGCGTACATGCAGTATTCGGGGGCGTCAGCGCAACCGTTTGAGAGCGTCATGCCATTTTTGCCGGCATATGCAGGGCATGTTGACATAAAAGGGACCGACCGCTATTTCGGGTTCGACCCCAGCCTGCATGAAGAGGACAACGGGCGCATTGACACCTTGATGGACGCTATGATGGGGGGGTGGCATGAAAAAAACACGGATGCTGCCATTGGTCGAGTCTTTCCTCTACACCTACCTCCCCGTGGAGAAAGGGCGGAGCGGGAACACTGTGCTGTCGTACTCTTACGCTTTCCAGCTCCTGTTCGAGTTCATGGGCTAACGCTGGGCAAAGAAACTGGAGCGATAGAGCTCGGCGACTTCAAGGAGGACACGCTGCGGATTTTCCTCGCCTCGCTTGAGAGCGGGAGGGCAAGCAGCGTTTCAACCAGGAACCAGCGCTTGTCGGCTTTGAGGGCGTTCTCCTCATACTTGGAGAGGCGGCGCTATGCTGTGTCACACGCGCACAGGCTTTCAGCCAAGTCCGCTGAGGTGGAAAAGGCGCCGGAGGCTGCCTTCGCCTATTTCACACAAGAAGAAATCAAGGCAATCCTGGCGCTCCCTTTCCCTCCCTCAAGCTTGGGGCAGCGACAAAGGGTGCAGGGGCGCGCTGTGCGGCAAGGGCGGAAAAGTGAGGGTTGTGCGGATTTCGCCGGTCTGCGCCTCATTGTTCGGGAAATATATGGCAAGCCGGGGCTTGGACAAGGCAGGGTCTGGGGCGCGCCACCTATTTTCAAGCCAGACGCGCGAGCACATGTCCCCATCATGCGTCACTGCAGTTGTCGCCAAGTATGTGGGGCAAGCGAGAAAAGCCCATCCTTCGCTCTTTCCTGAAAAGAGCTACAGCCCGCACTCATTCCGCCATTCCGTTGCCAGCCACATGCTTGCGGCTAATGTGTCGCTGCCAACCATCAAAAATTTCTTGGGGCACGAGTCAATACAGAGCACTATGGTCTACACGAGAGTCACGGTGGAGGAAATCGACGAGGCATTGGCTGGGTGCTGGAGGATGGTGCCAGATGAGGTTGAGTTGGCAGAAGGCCCGGAAGCGAAGAAGGAAAGCGACTTGGTGTGGAGAGCAAAACAAATGCATAAAATGTTATCTGAGTAAAAAACAAGAATAACGGGCGCTATGCGCAGGTTTCCTTCCATCTGCATGGATAATCTTGTCTGCTTGGATAAGGGATATTGAGGTGTTCTTCAAGGAGTGCAAGAACACATTCGGGTCGAAAAAAATCATGCTCAGGACGAAATGCGGAATAAGGAGGCGCTGGCTGATAACAGCGCTCGCCCACAATTTTTCTGCATCAGAGGGAGGCTCGTTTTTGGAGGGGCGGGCTGGGTTTATCAAAATGAATTTGAAAATAGAAGTGATATGCTCTATGAACTGGCATACACCCTCACAAAAGATGAATTTATAGAGTTCTTTGGTAAAATTGCGTAGTTTGCAATTCTAGATGTTCATTTGCAATTACAGTAAGAATTAAAACGGATCATATAACGCGTTCTTTGCAATATTTCCGGCAATATATGGCAAAAATGCGTCATTGCCTATAGTGGGCGGCACAAAACCATTGGTTAGAATTTCTTTCAAATGCCAATTATTTTAGTATCCAAGGAGGCTTATCTGTTATGATTGACAATGAGCCAGCAAATACTTATACTTCCCTAGTGAGATTATCTTTGCCTTTATGGAGGTGGAATTAATGGTATGCCACAACCATGAGATTCCACAGCGAACCCAAGGCCAGCCTTTTTTTTCATCATTCGTCGAATCGTTCGCAACTAAACATATGTTTCCTTTATTGCATTCATCTCAGGATGTGCCTCCCAAAATATTTCCCAGAAACTCTAGTGAACTCACGTGTGCATGGCCTTGGCAGGGGCATAACGGTAATTAGCCAGGAACAAAATAAGAATAGAATGGAGATAATGAGTTAGTGGAAGAAACAAAAATGACACAAGAAGAGCCTGCCAAATCTACCATCTGGAACAGGAATTTTATTTGTATATTTGTGGCACAGGCATTTTTATCCCTCGCATCACAAACAACAGGCATCCTGATAGCCAGGTATGCAACTGATGTGCTTGGAGTCAGCATTGTGGTAATGGGCAGCCTTGTGGGATTGAACCTAGGGGTGGCTCTGGCAATGCGCCCAATATCAGGTCCGCTGCAAGTTAAGCTGAATAAACGAAATCTTCTGGTTGCAGTTTTCATTACTGCCGCAACCGCAAACCTCGGCTTCGCGATGTTTAACACGACCTCCGCATTTGTCGCCTTGCGGGTGGTCCAAGGTGTGCAATTTGCCTTTCAGGGATCACTAACCATGACATTGGCGGTTGATAGCCTCCCGCAGGAAAGAATGGCATCCGGCCTCGCGATGTATACACTCGGCGGGACTGTCTCTCAGATGATAGCTCCAAATTTTGGATTGTGGCTGAGAGATTTAGGTCCAAAGCTAGTCGAAGGCCCGCAAGGCACGGTTTTGGGGTATAAGCTCGCTTTCTTCTTCGCCGCAGGCATACTGGCACTTGGCATCATCCCCGTCCTGTTGTACAAATATACAAAGGCTGAAGGGAGCATATCCAACACCGGGGTATGGTATAAGAACATCATTTCACTCCATGCGCTGCCTATGACAATGATTATTGTCTTATCAGGCCTTTCAAGCGCAGGATACAGGCAATTTCTCGATCCTTTTTCAGCCGAAAGGGGCATCAAAAACATCGGCCTGTTCTCCACTACCACAGCATTAGTGTTGTTGGTTGCAAGACCGATGGTCGGCAGGATAATTGAGCGGATTGGTATGAGAAAAATCTTCCCAATGGCGATGTCCGTCACTTTGGCTTCACTTTTGGTTATCTCCACAAGCAATACGCTTCCTATGGTTCTTCTTGGAGCAGCCCTTGCGTCGCTATCTAATGCGTTTACTGGCCCTGGGATGCAAAGCATGTGCCTCCAGAGTGAAACTCGAGCCAGGCGCGCCGTCGCCAGCAACACGATTTATGCGGGAAATGACCTCTCTGGCTATATTGGGCCCCTCTTGGCAGGAATCGTAGCTCAGCAATCCAGCTATTCCACGGCGATCATGTCAGGAACCATACCTTGTGTATTGTCAGTTATATGCTTCTTCCTAATCCAGCCGGGTTACCAACGCAGACAAAACGAGTTAAGCCAGCAAACCGAATAGTAAAAAAAAAGAAATCCATGCCAATTTTATTGTAATAAATTGCATAGAATTAATCACTAATCGCTATATTGCGCATACACCACTCTAAGGCAATTTGAAAGCCACAGCGTTGGCTCCTAATGAATAAAGAAAAACCATGGATGATTATGTGTCCATGGTTTTTTTTGAATAATACTCTTGGAGATGGAATCAAAGTTGAGGCAATGGTTTTGGTATTGCCCTGAATGCTTCTTTGACAGAAAGCTTCAGCTGGTTGTTATATAGTTTTTTTCGTCCATGTAATAACCATCTGCCTTGCTGGCATATGTCGTGCCATTGCTTCGAAGATGCGGTTCTTCGAGTTGCTTCGGCTGGTTGCCAGTCGGGATATAATATGCATTATTATCAATTTGTGTCGACATTATTTAATTGCTGTCAGCTTTTTTTCTTTTCAGGCAGATGCTATCGCTTGCCGCCTATCACTGGTTGTTACTGCCTTATGGTGCACAACACTGTTTGTTGGTGCGTTATGCCGTTTTGGGCTGTAGGTTTAGTAAGTTTATTGCCAAACAAGGCAATCAAAGTGACAAGTATACAAACAGGCAACAATTTATCAAGGCCAACCTTAACCCTAGCTTGTTGCATACATAAATCAAGCTAATCAGTTTGTAATAGCCTGTCCTTATAAAGGCCTGCCAGCTTGTCTGCTCGCTTAGCTATAGAGCGCCAACGCCAAGGCAGGGCAGATTTTGCAAGGGCGACTAAATCCGAGCTGCCCATTCCGTAATAAAGCGCTCCAGGCAAATACCCCTCCAAACCCGAATAAGGCTCGCCGAAGTGTTTTGCAAGCATTTCCAGAGTCTTTTCTGTCTTAGGGTTGCCATATGGCAGGCGGTCGAACCCATTGCCGCCAAGCGACGCCTCCAAACTGCCTAAAGACATCCCTTCTATATACCCTTGCCTGCTGCTGTCAATGGGGCTCGTGAAAAACTCCCGAAACTCGATATTAGGAAAGATCGGCGCCCTGCTTGATGGATGGGCATATGTAGGCACACGGCTTGCTGGCACTCCTGGGACAAATGGGGAATCAGCAAGCACAACCCTGGTTTCGGTGTGGATTATTCTATCGGGAGACACCGCAAAGCTTATGGCATATGTTGAAGAGTAATGGGCATATGCGTCCTTCTTTGCCTCAAAGTGCATGAAATCATCCTTTGACAGGCGAAACGTTGCAATCTTTGATTCATTAGGGCCTAAAAAAATCTTGGCGAATCGCCGCAGCTCAATATCAGGCTTAAAGACTCTTTTACCCATATCGCATATATAAAGCTGGACAACTTGGGCGCTGTGGATCTGCGAATTGTTTGTCACTCTAATTGATGCTTCAATGTTTGCGCTATCCCCTACAGGGCTTACCGACATGCCGGAGTACTCAAACGATGCATAGCTAAGCCCATGGCCAAACCAGTACCTGGGTGAGACACCTGCAGTATAGCTGTATTTGTATGCGCTATATATGCTTTCTTGGTACCTGGCTTGGCTTTGGCCGAGCCCAAGGTAATGGTGGGATGGGAAATTCTCGGATTCAACAGGCATAGTTTTTGAAAGCTTCCCTGTGAAATCTCCTTCCCCAAAACAAAGCTGGGCAATAGCCGCATCCCCCCCTTGGCCACTGCAAGGATCATACACTACTGCATCTACGCCCTCATGCCAGGCTAATGGCACAGGAGAGGGGGACCGGAGCACTAAAACCACCTTGTCTGCACACTGGGCGGCTTTTTCCAGTAATTGCCCCAATTGGCCTCCATAGCTGGGGAAAATGTCCTTTTGCCCTTGGTTCATGAGGGCGTTTGCAAAAACAAAGCTGTAATCGCTTCGCCCTTCCAAGCCTTCCTGGTTGATCTCAGAGAAGTTTGCAAATTGGGATTCGATTGAGCCCAATGGCGCCCCTTGGACCTTGTTGCGGCCTTCTGTCTGCAGGCAGGCATCAAATTCACTGCACCCAAACAAATTTATCTTTGAGCCCTTTGGGGCAGGCAAACAGTTATTGTTGTTTTCCAAGAGAATGATGGACTCTTTTGCCCGCTTGATATGCGCGTCCTCTGATATGTCCGATTGCATTTGCAAAGGGCGCAAATCCACCAGCTTGTTATTGCATTCAAGCAATTGGGCAACAATACTGTCAATAAGTGTCTCAGAGAGCATTCCGCTGCTGCAAGCGTCTTGGAGCCTTTGGCTGCTGGATTTGGCAAGCAGTGTCATTTCCGGCAAACACCCGTTTTCAACTGACAAAACAGGGCTTGTTCCAGAAAACCATGGGGATAGGAACATACCGTCAAAACCATTTTTCTCCAGAATATCCTTCCCTTCTTGGATCCAAGGATTGGAGATTTGGTTAACGCCATTGAGATTCCCAGCTGCGATGAGAATGCCCATTGGCTTGGTTTGCATAGCAACCTTGTACAAAGGAGTGAAGTAGTTCTCAATAAAATTGCGCTTATCCACTATGTAGTTAAAAAATGAACGCGCCTCTTCCCTATCCTCAATGCCCAAAGAAGCGATGACAACGCCAATCCCGCTTGAAGATATGCCGTTTATGAAACTTGCGCATAATTGGATGTTCAGTTGCGGATCTTCAGAGTAAACAAAAGCCGACCTGGCGCTGGCAAGGGATCGGCTGGGATTTGGGCCTGAAACAACCAGCACATCTATATCAAGCTTGCATGCGTCATTTGCGACTTCTTTGCCTACTTCAAACGCAGCCTCAGGATCCCATGTGCAGCCTAGGGCGTATGCGCTGGGGAAAAGCACAGCAGACAAGCTCATGGACGCCTCTGCGTTAGACAGGCAATGGTCGCCAATCCCGCTCTGTGCATATGCAAACTTGATTGGCAATACATCATCGACATCCAAAGCGCTGGCGCTCCATAAATTCTCGCCGCAAATAAAGGCGCATTTTTGCTCCAGTGTCAAGTTGTCAATAACATCTTTGATGTCAATCCGCATTCTGCTAAGCTTGGCCAATGGAATCCCTCACAGTATTTTTTTTTGTTTTGTCTAGTTTCTATACCGAATATAGGCAATACCCGCATCTAAACTATAATATGCTTAATAAGGAATTGGTAGAAATATACACTATATTCTAGACTATATTATACAGCCAAAACCGTTGTTTTTAGCACATCAAAACAAAATAAATTATATTTATTTTGTTTTGATGTGAATTGATGTCTCGACAGTGATGGCTGGGGACGCATTCTTGCCTGCATGTTGACAAGCTATAGCAGCCAAATTAGTTCTTTTGGCGCAATGCAGCTTAATTATTGAAAGGGGTATGAAGCATATGTGTAGCCTTCACGCAAAAAACCAGCAGGAAATGTGAACTAACATGCACTGCTTGCTTCATAGCGCAAATCCAGCCAAGGATAGGCGCTGCAGCTACTTTGTTATTTCTATTAAACCACAAAGAGTATAATATTGATATGTTGACTTGCACAAGAAAAAAAGCGCGCATCATAGGCGCGCCATTCCAAATCCAAGTCAATGGGCGACAGGTTTCGCGAACACCATTCTCCCGGCTGATGTCTGCAATACACTTGTGACTACAACATGGGCATTTTTGCCGATCAGGAACCTGCCTCCCTCAACAACAATCATTGTGCCGTCATCGAGGTAAGCCACACCTTGGTTGTGCTCCTTGCCTTCCTTGATAATCTGGACCGGCATTTCTTCACCAGGCAAAACTATGCTTTTTACAGCATTTGTCAAGTCGTTGGTGTTCAGCACATCTACGCCTTGGAGCTCTGCTATTTTGTTCAAGTTATAGTCGTTCGTGACGATTTTGCCTTTCATTTCCTGGGTGAGCTTTAGCAGTTTTGTGTCCACCTCAGAGATTTCTGGGTAATTTTTCTCGCTAATGATAATTTCAATAGAAATCAGCTCTTTCTGGATTTTATTGAGGATGTCAAGGCCTCTCCTGCCCCTGTTGCGTTTCAAGCTGTCGGAAGAGTCGGCAATAAACTGGAGCTCCTCCAATACAAAAGTTGGAATAACTACAGGGCCCTCAAGAAACCCTGTGCGCAATATGTCAAAAATACGCCCGTCGATAATGACGCTTGTGTCAAGGATTTTTGGAATGTTGGCTTGCTGCCTCGACCTTTGCCTAGCGCGCGGGAGGGTAGTGTTTCCTTCATCCCTCTTGTCCCTGGCGAAATTTAAAAGCGTCCTTAACAATGCGTCTATATCTGCAAACTTTTGGTTGCATAAGAGCAAACCTATATAGACAACTCCGCTGTAAACAACCACTGTGACTAATGTAGCCAACCATGTTTGCAAATTTAGCTTGTACAAAGGAGAAGTGATCATTGCGGCAAGGACTAATGATACTATAATTGCTATAATATTCGCAATTATTTGTTGGAGCGGAATCCGCCTCAGGTTCTTAACCCACTTGTCAGTGACTGATGCGAAACTATTAACCATCATCGGTATAAAAATGAGAAAAATGAGTCCAAAAATAAAACCACTAACAGTCCTGAGTGTGTAATGGGCTGCCAATCCAGAAAACTCGATTCCAAAGAACTTGAATGACGGCGTTCCTGTGCCGGAAATAAAGGCAAACAACTGGAAGCCTGCCAAGAAACCAGCGGCAAACGAGATCAATCTAATAAGCTTTTTCATTGCTCTCCTTTCTTGGATTTTTTTTCGATTTAAGGCCGAAGAGCCTCTGCCATGTCGACATTATAACAAAAATGTCTTCAGTAAAAAAATGAAATTTCTAATGTTATTTCAATCAGAAGCCCTTATAACCCCAGAGACGGCGCAGCATTCAAAGACAAATCGCTAAAGCGGCCATCCAAAAAAATCTGGTATGCTTGGGCGGCAATCATCCCTGCGTTGTCAGAGCAGAGCATTGGGGGCGGTATTGTCAGGGCAAGCCCTGCTTTGGCGCATTCTAAGCTAAACAACTCCCTAACAAGGCTGTTTGAAGCAACCCCTCCGCACACAGCAATATGGCTAGATCCTATTGAACCTGCGGCAGCCAAAGTTTTTGTCACTAGGGTTTGCGCTATCGAAAGCCTTAGTGAGGCGGCGACATCTGCTTTGTTTATTTCCAGGCCTTTCATTGACATGGAGTTCAAATAATTGAGCACGCTGCTTTTGACCCCAGAGAAGCTGAAATTGTAGTTGCCCTCGATAGAAAGCGCTTTAGGCAGATTGATAGCTGTGCTATCCCCGCCGTCTGCCAGCAAGTCTAGCTTAGGCCCCCCGGGGTAGCCCAAACCCAGGGAACGGGCTATTTTATCAAAAGCTTCCCCTGCCGCGTCATCAAGTGTTTGCCCCATTACCTCAAATTCAAGGGCGCTTTTGACATTCACAATGCTTGTATGCCCTCCCGAGGCAATCAGGCAAACGAAAGGCGGGATTGCCCCGCACAAATAGTTTGCTGCGATATGCCCCGCAAGATGGTTGACACCGATGAATTTTGTATTGGTGCCAAAAGCAAGGGATTTTGCGTAGCTCAAACCGACAAGAAGAGCGCCCACCAAGCCAGGCCCATAAGTCACAGCCACCGCGTCGACATCGCCAAGGCGGGTATCCGCTTCAGCCAAAGCATTGTCGATCACCCCAGGCAGAGCCTCAATGTGGCTTCTTGAGGCTATCTCGGGCACTACGCCGCCATAGGGCTGGTGGATATCGACTTGGCTTGCGACAATGTTTGACTTTAGCCCGCCGTCGATCAAAACAGCTGCGCTTGTCTCGTCGCAAGATGTTTCTATGGCAAGTATTCTAATCGCCATTGGCCAGCTCCTTTTTTTTCCGTTTTTGGAGCATACATGCTGCGAAGATCGAAATCCCCAACAATATAATTGCAATGCATATGCCGGCTTGGGCTGCAAAGTTCATAAAAAACTCCTCAGTGAGGATTCTTATGAGCATTGAATTTGACGGGAACATCCATAAATCGTTGTCAAAGAGGATCTCATGGAAAACAGTGAATACCAAATCAAAGTCCATGGCTGCCATTGTTGCGATTGCGGCAATGCCAGCGAGGTTGGCAAGGCAACAAGCTAAAACATTGGCAATCGCGTGCCTGTTGTCTAGCATGTAGAATGCGGTAAAGAGCGCAAAGAAAGCCACAGCAAGGCTAAAGCGGACAGATGAAAACCGGCCAAACAAATCGGCGACTTCATCCATGTGGAATAGCTCTTGCTCCCCAAACGTCTCCACAGATTGGCCATTGACCACCATATGGCTTGACAACCCGCCTTTGCCTGACAAAAGGTTTTGGACCTCATGGGCAAAATCCATAAGACCGTCTTGTGAGACGCCAGTCTGGGCAGAGATGCCCTGCTTTTCGAATTGTTTTTGGTAAAACGAGTCACCCATGGCAATTGCCTCAATGACAGTGAATCCAATCACCAAGAAAATGCAGGGGGCGGCGATCAAGAAAAAGAGCGCGTTTGCAATCTTGTTTTTTCTCATTGTGTTTCAACCTTGTTAAAAAGATTCTACCGCTTCCACATAATAATGGCGTCCTCGAGGTTGTTCATGTAATAGTTTTTACGCTTTCCAGTTTCCACAAAACCTAGCTTTTTGTAAAGATTGATAGCTGCTTGGTTTGACTCGCGCACCTCCAGTGTCACTGCGTTGTAGCCGGATTCTGATAATTGCGACAGCATTTTCTTCATTAATTTTTCTCCAAGGCCGATCCTGCGCCAATTTGGGGCCACAGCCAAACTTGTGATATGGGCCTCCTCGTACATTAACATTGAAGCCGCAAACCCTACTAGCTCTGCCTCGCCATCCTCAAACAGCTCTGCGGCAAGAACCAATGTCCTAGGGCTCTCAATTTCGTGGGCGAATGTGAGTTTGTGCCATGGGTCATCAAACGACGCCACCTCAATGGAATATAGTTCTTCTAAATCTTCCAATCCCGCTAATCTAATCTTGATGCAATCCATTGCCGCCGCTGCCAAAACCCTATAAAACCCACAATGCTATGTGTTTGGCATGCTCCTATCCTTTTGTTTTCATCTCGTGTCTGCGGGATGCTTTGTTTGCTTCACAAGAGTTTTATATCTTGCAGCTGGCTGTAAACGCCTTCCAATTTAAAAATTCGCTTTAAAACCCAATGGCGCTACATAACTGGGGACAAATGCTTTGTAATCCAAAATACCGCTTCCCGCTTCTTGACGCCCTGACGAGCAAGCCAAGGCTATTGCCGAAGCCCTTGGAAAAAACAACTCCTGGGGCGCAGCCACAACTTGGACATCAGGTGTTTTGCTTATCAACTCCATATGCCTGCTTGCCCCGTCCCCCGCCACAAGGGCTGCTTGCCCTGGGCTTAGGAGGTCCAAGGCAGCATTGATATCCAGCTTTTCGTCTTTTGTCTGTCTTTCAACTGCGCCGCAAGAAAGGAGAAACAGCGCCGAGTACACATTTTCAGCTTGGGCGTCAGACAGGCAAAGGGCTTGGCCAGAAAACATCCTGTTAGAGAAAGCAATAGCAAACAATGAGGATACTGGCATAATGCCAATGCCAAGGGAATGGGCAAGGCCCTTTGCTATTGATGCAGCAATCCTGGTCCCGGTAAAAGAGCCTGGGCCTGTCCCGCATGCAATCAGATCTATATCCCCAAGGCCGATGCCCATCAAGGCTGTTAGACTCTCAAGCTGGCAAAGCAATGTTTGGGAGTGCATCTGGGAATAGTCGACAAAAGACTCACCTAAGAGGCGCCCGTCTTTGGCAATGGCGACGCTTGAGGGTTTTGATGACGCTTCAATGGACAAGACTATCATTGCTGCCTCCTTGTTTATCTTTAGCCAAATCGGGCTATTTCATTTGCCTTTTGGGCGAGTTTAGCCATAAAGCTGCAGTCTCCCGACTTTATCGTGACATTCCTTGTGGTGTCAGATGCCACGGAGAGTGAAATGAAAATGTCGTCTTCAGAGAAAATCCCCATCACATTCTCAGACCACTCAACAGCTATGTACCTGGCATTCTCCAAAGTGTCGAAACCTGAAAAGAGCAGCTCGCTCTCGTCTTGCAGCCTGTATGCATCGATATGGCAAGCAAAAAAACCCTCATCAAACTCATATGTGTTTATTATGCTGTATGTGGGGGAACGAAAACCGTCAAAACGGCCGATTGACTCAAAAAAATGTCTTAAAAAAGCAGTTTTGCCGCTGCCCATTGCGCCAGCCAGCGCGATCTTGGACCCTGTCGGGGCAATGGAAGCTATTGTCTGCGCTAAAATCTGCATTTGCTCCATTCCAAGGTTTGTGAATACGAGCTTGCCAGGATTATCCCCCATTCGCTTGCCTCGAGTCTGCAGCGTTGCCCATCACCCTGAATGTCCACACATCGTTTGACTTGAACCATTTGCCGACTCCTGCCCCTATCTCGAAATGGACGAGGGATATACCCAAATCTATCGAGTTGGAGGCTTTGTTTTTTAAAAGCTTCGCCCATAGCCTTCCCTCCTTGGAGTAAGTATAAGTGACCGGCATGCTGTTGGCAGAAGACGGGGCAAGCATTGCCGCAGCAATGCCTTTTTGCACCCATTCAGGGGGCGGGGTTTCTGCTGTGAGGATATCCTCTGGTTTCTTTTTGCGTGTCTTGATTGCTTTTGAAAGCAATGTTTCTTTTGTTGTCAGGGATTTCGGCGCATAGCCGACAACAATCAAGCAAACGAGCACATTGCCGTCCTCTAAACCAATAAGGTTCTGGGCAAGCTTTTTGTTATAGCTTCCTGACACCCAGCAAGTCGCCAAGCCGCGCATAGTAGCCTCAAGGACAAGCAACTCTCCGTAGTACCCCGCTTTGCACCCAAGATCCTTGTCAGTGGCTTTTCCCATGATCGCTATATAGTTGATCACATCCGTCAACAACCCGTAGCTTGAGGAGCGTTTAGCAAAAAGGCTCTCCTCCATTTCAATTAGCGCAATATCCAACCCGGATTCTCGGTTGTAGCTTTCTATTAACTTGATCAGGGAATCAGCGTCTTTCTTTTTCAAGGGGAGCCTATGGTATACCCTCCTTGAAACTCTACGCTCTATCGCCTCGTTTAAATAGTGTTGCATTTTTTGATAGCTCAGTTTCTTGAATATTCAGCACGCGAAGCGCGTTTTGGTAAAAGATCATGTCGAGCGCTTGCTGGCCAAGCCCTAAGGACTTGATATAAGCAGCTTCCACTTCTGGCCGGGCGCCCCATGGGGCATCCGAGCCAAAGAGTATTTTGCCAGGCCCGTGGTTTTTTACAATCCGCTCAAACTGCTCCGGGGGCATCACAGCTGCTGCCATTGACGTGTCAAAATAGACATTTGGCAACCCAACCAAGTAGCGCTCAACATCGTCGAAACACAGCATACCTCCCATATGTGCGCCAATTACTGCCAGCTTGGGGAACTTGGAAGAAATAGTTGCCAGCATTTTTGGCGTACAGTGGACCATGTTTGGAGACAGCGGATCAACACCTGCATGGAAAAGCACAGGCAGCCCGGCTTGTTCTATCTTTTCGTACAACTTCATTGCTTCAAGGCTATCGGCAAAAAACTCTTGGTAGTCTGGATGCAGTTTGACCCCAGACAATCCCATTTGCCTGAACGATCCAATGATGGCATCGATGCCTTCGTCATTTGGGTGGACTGAGCCGAAGCACTTGGCAACACCAGATACTGCGCTGGCGGCAAACTCGTTGACCTTTTTGTGTTGACCGGTTTTGACTGCGATGTGCATAATAACATGCATTTTGACACCATTGGCTGCCATAAGCTGCATCAATCCACTGGTTGTGCCGTTGTTAGTCGGCGTATAGCCGGATATGGCAGAGAGCTTGTCCATTGTATGGCTTGCCAGGGCATCGGGAAAAGCATGTGTGTGGAAATCAATCAACATAATAATCGTTTGCTCCTGCAGTATTTTTGCCCAAGAGCGGCAAAGAAAACTGTGAATTGATTTTTGGCAAAGTTATGTGGAGAGCGCCACGAAATTGTTTCTTGCATATTATAACGCATGGTTTCCAGCTTATCAACAATATCGCTTTGCCCTTTGTCATATAGGCAAAATCATTTACATATGTATCTAGTAAGAGGACATGCCACAATAGCGCTTCAATGGAGGTATATATGCCAGACAAAATAACTGTAAAGGAAAAGGCGTTGGCTATTAAAAACTACGCTGCGCTCTCTGCCCAACACTGCGAACTGATAATAGCCCTCATGGGCTTGGCCAAGTTACATAAGAAAGCGGTCAGCAACAATATGGAAACCCAACGCCAACAATACCGGGAAATACGCAACAATGCTGACCTGCTTTACAAAAAACGCATATCCGAGGACAAAACCGCCCGCACTGATATGATGCTTCTAAGGAACATTCTCGTAGACTATAACCGTGTTTGCCTTGAGGCTATCGAAACCCTGTCCTCCCTGATCAAAGACGATTCGTTGCGTCAGCTTCATCCCTTCCTTAAGCATATGCTCACTGAGCAAAAATTGTTTTTAGAAGAAACATATGGATTTAATTTTTAACACTCGCTACTTTTTTTGCCCTGCATACATTCTATTATCCTGGCAACCCTAAACAAAACTGCATTGGAGCGCCACAACACTTTGATTTTTTGGGCAGCTCCCTATATAATTGGCTTGAGGTTCACAAATGCTTGAAAAATTAGAAGCAATAAAGATTAAATTCGAACAATTAAACCAAGAGGTGTCTGACCCCTCTGTGGTGTCAAACCAGCAACGTTATGCCAAGGTCTCAAAAGAGCGCGCATCAATCGAGCCGATTGTCGAAAAGTATGCCGAATATGTTGATGTTGTTGGGCAAATCGAAGACAACAGGCTTCTCCTTGACGATACGTTGGAAGCCGAGTTCAGGGAGATGGTGCAAGACGATCTAGACGATTTGGCTCTAAAAAAAGCAGATATTGAGGATGCCCTAAGAGTGCTGTTATTGCCAAGAGACCCAAATGACGATAAAAACGTGATCGTAGAGATCCGCGCAGGGGTTGGCGGCGACGAAGCAGCTTTATTTGCAGGCGACTTGCTGAGGATGTATCTGCGGTATGCAGAGCGCAAGAGATGGAAAGTAGAGCTGCTTGCCACAAACGAAATCGGCATTGGCGGATACAAAGAAGCTGTTTTCCTGATTGCAGGCAGCGGGGCGTATTCCAGGCTCAAATATGAGTCGGGGACCCACAGGGTCCAGAGGGTTCCCCTGACAGAGTCATCAGGGCGCATTCACACATCTGCTTCTACAGTGGCTGTGCTGCCAGAGGCAGAAGACGTGGAGGTGGAAATCAACCAAAACGATATCAGGGTTGATGTATTCCGGTCGTCAGGCAACGGCGGGCAGTCTGTCAATACAACAGACTCTGCAGTCAGGATCACACATATGCCAACCGGGATAGTGATTTCGTGCCAAGACGAGAAATCCCAGCTGAAAAACAAAGAAAAAGCGATGAAGATCCTCAAAGCAAAGCTGTTTGAGCTGGAACAAAAGAAACAGGATGACTTGATTGCCAAAGACCGCAAAAGCCAAGTTGGATCAGGCGACAGGAGCGGCAGGGTCCGCACCTACAACTTCCCACAAGGCAGGGTCACAGACCACAGGGTGAATATCACTCTATATAAGCTGGATGAGTTTATGGATGGCGCCATCGAAGAAATGATTGACGCGCTGGCGACTGCAGACCAAGCAGAGAAAATCGCAATGGTCGAGTAAGCCACTGCAAGCAAATACTGGATTTTGATTATCACAACCGCAATTTTAGGGATCTTGATTGCGGTTTTTTCCAATTGCCCTACTATGCGAAAAGCTGGCCTGGAAGGCCAGCTAAGTGGAAGCTGCCAGCGCTCTTAAGCGCGGCAGCAAAAACTTGAAAAAACTAAACTACTATGGCAGAATGCGCTGTCTCTAGCAGCGGGTTCTTGTCGCCCCATCTGTAGACAGACTCAAATGCGTTGTAGACATACTCGATTTGCTCCCAAGACAATTTTAGGGAGCGGAATTCTACCAAATCGGGCTTCAAGAAGTTAATTGATGTGTACTTGCCCCATATCTCATTTTGGTACGCCAAGTAATCTTCATAGCTCATAATCGAGCCGTCAGGAGTCATTTTTATCAACTCGGAGAATGATACTTTGTACTTATTGTGGTCGAAAAAGTCTTGGTTATAGCCGCCATCAGCCATCAAGTCAAAAAAGAGCTTCTTTTCTTCATCATTTGCTAAGAAAGTCGCGTGCAGCCCGCATTTGTCGCTAAACACGAAGTCATCATAAAAATCGAGGATCTCGCAAATCTTTAAAAATAACGGCTTAAGCTCCTCTTTTGTCATGGGAAGCAGGACTATCTCAACATTGAAGTCGCTGGAAATTGTAATGTCTGGCACAAATTTGCCCTTGTCGCCAACAACGTTTACCATTTTTTCCAACCCAGTTTTTATGTATCGGCTGCTCTCTTTCGAGTAGTTGATGCCGAACTCGATCTCCAAACCGCAGCCTCTTAAATTGTAGAAGCTCTTGAGGTTGTCGTCTCCCATCCTTAGTATACGGCGGAATTCGCGCTCGTCTTTTAAGCGCCTTTTTCTAAGGGATCTTTCATTGTCCATATGTTCACCTGATTTCACTTGAAATGACATAACTCTAACGTTGCAGTGCTAAAAAAGAAAATAGAAAGTGCTGCTTGGCTCTCCAAAAAAGCAACAAAGTGTTGCGAAAATGGGATATGTAGATTGTAGTTCAGTTTTTTTTATAATTTTAGCAAAGTCAAATCGATTTTGTCAATTAAGATTTCATTAAGGGGGTTTCGCTGATTATTCATGCTTGAGACAACAATTTTGTTATATTTTTTAATCCTTTTTAATTTCGAAAGGAGTCAATAGCATGAAAATATTGTCAAAAAATCAAGATCAAAGTACGAGTATATCGAAATGTCCCATAATTGCGACTTTGTTACAAATGTTTAGAATTTATTGTTATGCCCTCAAAGCATCATATTTAAAATAAAGCTTCTAAAAAGTTGCCTGTGCAAATAAATTCACCAAGGCGCGCTTATTGCAGGCATCTATCCTTCTTAATTCTTGAGCGCGAACAATATATCAATTTAACGCCTCTTTTTATTGGTATACAGATATCAGACATGCCTTAAAGAATTGCGTTTCATTGTGTTGCATGGGGCGTATGAAGAAAGCCTGCAAACCATTAATATATAAATGTCTGCCATTTGGACAATAGCAAATATGTCGATCCAGCAGCAATGTGTTCCCCTGACGATAATGGCAGTGAAGAGCGGCTTTTCAGCCATTTTTAATATTTTATATTCGAATCTACAAAAATATCAAGAATATTAAAATTGCAGAGCGATTTTAATCAACAGGGATTTACAGCTTGGCATGCCTGTTTATCCACATTTAGCAATAATTCTAAAATTCAATAGAAGTTTTCATATTAATTTGCAATGCTTATACTTGCCAGTTGTAGGCATAATAAAGGCAACAAATATGAATGACAAACAGCCTTTCTATCAGGAAATGCCTTATATAAGCGCTCCTTGCTTGAGCCCATAACAAGTGCGTCCAATTTTTTTCAAATCCCATTCGCTATGCAAATTTCACAAAATGAATATCCTGGATGAATGAAACTGTATTGTACGGGCATACTTGTCCTAGCAGCAAGAAGCAATCAAAAAAACTGGAATGCCTGATGGTTGCCCAGCAATAAAATTGTTCATCAAGTATCTAAACTATGGTACTAAAGATAACTGCTAAAATGGGGCCTATGTCAATGGGCCCCTTCTTTTTAATGGAGCTGGCATAACTGAAACAAAACAACCAGAAGACAGGCCTTCTCTGGCGTATATTACATTAATTAGCAAAAAAAATACGAATGGATGCGAGAAACAAGGGTATGCTATTATCAGCAGCAAAAAACAATGAAGCATATGGAATCCCATTAAGGAGACCGAGCAATATAATTGTTTGCCCAAAGTATCTTTTCATACAAGGTACCAAAGATTACTGCTAAACAGGAGCTCATGCAAATGGGCTCCATTTTTGTGTTATACTTCGTTTTATGGACGTTCAAAAGAAAAGTATTATTGAAGTAGACATCATTGAAGATATCTCAATGGAAAAAAGCATGGCAATGGTTGGCGGCAACAGGCTGATTATAAACGGTGGGCACGCAGGCCAAAGAGCTATGGTAAAATTGCACAAGCTAAAACCTGGCAGATGGGAAGGCCAATTCCTGCAAGCCACACGCAACCCAAGCTTTATTGTGGAGCCTGTTTGTGCGCACTACAGCAAATGCGGGGGATGCAACATGCTTGATATTGAATACTCCAAGCAACTGGAGCTCAAAGAATCGTATGTGAGAAACCTCCTAGACAAAGCGAAAATTGCCACAGAGCTGTTCTCTGGCATCACCCCCTCCCCCTCCCAAATTGCTTACAGGAACAAAATGGAATTCTCGTTTGGGGATGAGGCAAAAGACGGCCCTTTGGAACTGGGCCTCCATGCAAAGGGCAGGCGCCATGACATCGCGGGCATCAGCTATTGCCACCTTGCCCATTGCGATATCTCAGCTCTGCTGTTAGCCGCAAAGTCATATTTTAGCCGGATAGGCGCCAGTTTTTATAACGCCTACTCACGCAAAGGCTGGCTTCGCCATTTAGTGCTGCGTCGCTCTGAGGCAACTGGGGATATCTTGGTATTGCTTGTAACCACGAGCCAAGGGGATCTCGACAAAGAAGGTTTTTGCCAAGCATTGTTAGAGGAAAGCTTGGCAGGCCAAATCTGCGGCATCATGCATCTGACAAACGATTCTTTTTCAGATGCTGTTTTAAGCCAAAACGAAGAGCTGCTATATGGCCAAAGCCACTACATGGACAAATTGCTTGGAATAAGCTTCAAGATCAGCCCATTCTCTTTTTTCCAAACCAATACCAAAGGCGCAGAGTCGCTATGCAAGATTGTCTTGGAAATGCTGCAGGAGGTTGACGGCTTGAGCGGCGAGATCTATGACCTATACTGTGGAGTCGGAACATTCTCATTGGCGGCAGCAAAGGCTGCAGGGCAAGTAGTTGGTGTGGAAATCTCGCAGCAAGCGGTAGAGTCAGCAATAGAAAATGCAATGATTAACAAAATCGGCAATTGCAAATTTATTTGCGGCGATGTATTTGAGAACCTTGGAAACCTTCCTATTAACTCGGGAGTTGTAATTGCAGACCCTCCAAGGGCAGGGTTGGGGCCAAAAGCGCTATCTTCCCTTATCGGGCTTGCGCCCCGGGCAATTGTATATGTCAGCTGCAAACCCCAGACAATGGCTAGGGAGCTGCCGGCTTTTGTCGAAGCAGGCTATAAGATTGCCCGCATTGCGCCATTGGACATGTTTCCAAACACCCAGCATGTGGAAACAGCCGTTTTGTTGGCCCATAACTGTTAGCTAATTAGGTGGCATGGCATGGAATACTTCACATATATGCTCGAGTGCTCTGATGGAACCATATATACAGGCTGGACTATAAACCTAAACAAACGGCTTGCTGCACACAACGCAGGCAAGGCATCTAGATATACCCGCTCAAGGCTGCCTGCAAAGCTGTTGTATTTTGAGCGCTACACCGAGCCGTCAGCTGCCAGAAAGAGGGAAGTGGAAATTAAAAAACTTACTCGCGCTCAAAAAAAAGCATTAGCAAACACAAAGGAATAATTTAGCCTGGGTATCTAATTAACTAAGGTTGATTATACATTTATAATAACTATATGAAAGCATATCCAACAACATTTGAAGAGCTGATAAATACTTTTCCAACAGAACAGCACTGCATTGACTATTTATACAAATTACGATTTCCGGATGGATTCAAATGCCCTAAGTGCGACAATGGAAACTCGTGGCTTATTCTGGGCAAACTCCATGAATGCACTAAATGCCACTATCAAATGTCGATTAATGCTGGAACGATCTTCCAAAGCTCATAAAAAGCCTAAAAAACGTGGTTTATTGCAATTTGGCGAGTTTCAACGCAAAAAAACGGGGCAAGCGCAAAAGGCTTGCAAAATGTGCTGAACCTTAGCAGCTACCAAACAGCTTGGCTAATGCTGCATAAAATCCGCAAAGCAATGGCATTCGAAAACCGCTACAAACTAGGCGGCATTGTCGAAGTCGACGAGAGCTATATTGGAAGTGGAGAAAAGTACGGCAAGAGGGGAAGGGGCGCTAAAAACAAAATACTAGTGCTTTGTAAAGTGGATAACTGGAGCAAAACTGCATCGATGAAACCAACAATTTTGCTCCTTAAATATGTAATTACGCCTGATTATCCAATAACATCCGTCGGATAAAGCCTTCTAAACCGGATTCTTGCATCTTCTGGAGTAAACTGCCAATTTACAGGCTTGTTTTCAGCGTTTCTTTTTGCCTCCCATTCTTTTATATGTTCATTTAGTTCATCTTGACCAGGTATTCTATTGTTGCCCAAGCTCTGCATTGAGAGCACGCCCAGCTCGCATTCAGCGATGTTTAGCCAGCTTCCATGCACTGGTGTATAGACAAACCTTATTTTGTCTGTTAAACAGCTTGCTATGCTTGGCTTGAACAGCGCATAAAAAGCGTCATGTGTATGTGTGGAATAATTGTCACAGACAACCGTAATCCCGTCTGCGTCCGTATACTGCTCCTCTGCCAGCTTTTTCAACAGCAAAGCGAAATCTTTCCCGGTATGCCGGCTGCGCGCTTCCACGCGCCTCCATCCTGCAAGAGGCTCCGCCATCATAAAAATACTGGCCGTTTCGCGCCTCACGTCTTCTGAGTCTATTTTTATGGCCTTTCCCTTTGCCTCTATCTCCCCGTCTGGGCCGATTATCGCTGGTGTGGCTGCTATACGCGCCCGGACTTCGCCAAGAAGCTGGACAGGTTTCTCGTCTATGCTCACAACTGGAACCATTTTGTCGTGCTTTTTTTCATATGTCTTCAAGACAGTTTCCATATTGCACAAGGGTCGGCTATACTGGTTATGCACCAATATTTGTCTAAATGCGGCTTGACTTCATTGCTGTCAAGCATTTCGCCTATTGCGCTGTGGGATATTGCAACTATATACCCATTTTCAATGCAGTGCCCAGCCAGGAGCCTTAGCGTCCATCTTGCCCTGCCTTCCGGCGCAGGGCTGGTATCACCTTAGCCTCGAACTCTCCGTCAATCTTGGCGACAAAAGAGTCTGTGAGCCTGGTTTTCCGTTTTAGGGCACGATCCAGCCCGTCTTCTGAATAAGCCTTCCTTACAGCGTTCACTGTTGTTTGAGACACTGCCAACTCTTCAGATACGCTTCTAACGGTTGCGCCAGCATGGGATTTAAGCAGGATCCCCGCGTGCGTTGACTTGCGGGCTGAATGGACTCCAGAGCTCACAATTTGGTTTGACTCGTTTATTTCTGAATTGTTTAGTTGAACGGAATATTTGTAAGTAGGCATTGTATTCTCCTGGAATTACTTGCCCGCATTGTATATGCTTACAAAATTATTTCATACAATTTTTGCTACAGCTTACCACTTTCAAAGCACTAGGAAGAATTAGAATCAACGCAATCAACGCAATCCAGATGCATCCGGCGATTCCCTCCATAGTTTTGTACAAGGCAATATTGAAATTGGCTCGAAAATCATAACTGATGGATGGGCAGGATACTCGTTTGCCCAAGGACAGAGGTATGATCATCAAGTCGTTATGCAAAAGGAATATAAGAAAGAAAATGAGGAAGATAGGGCTCTTCCCAACGTGCACCTAGTAATGTCTTTGGCAAAACGCTGGTTATTGGGAACACATCAGGGGGCAGTAAGCGAAAAGCATATGCATTCCTATTTAGATGAATTCGTATTTCGATTCAATAGAAGGAAGTCAAGAGACGGGGGATTGCTCTTCTATAGGCTACTAGAGAATGCCATGCATGTCCCTCATACACCATACAACGAATTTATACAAAAGAACAATTCTTGACTACTGCACTAGCGAATTGGATACCCAGGTAATTTTATTGTACGGAGTCTCACTGATACAATATTAAGGTATTTATTTCCAGTAAAATATGCCAATGCTTCATCAAAAAGACATTGAAAATGTGAACTATTTACCCGGTTTTCTCATTAACAGCATATCATTTATGCTTTAATCCAATTCCAATGAAAATTATAAAAACACAACAATTCCACCAGTTTAAGTGTTATACTTGCTACGAAAGTGTAAATGAGATTATGTAGATGATTAAACTTGATTATGAAGACCGACTAAATGTTTCTGAATGGAGCAAGCTGCTGTACAGGCAAGTCATTTACTGGATTGTGCTTGTTTTAGTTGGCGAACTTATCCAGTATGCGAATAAGTCGAGCCAGCCTGTACCAACTACAGAGTTTTCTTTGCTGTCGTCTATTGTTTTTATACCAACTGCGACACAAGTGGGTATTTTCTTGGTTTCGGTGCTTGCTACTAACTACTTCATCAAGAGAGACAACCCCTTTATGCAGTCGTTGTCATTGTGCACAGGCATATGTTTTTTGTGTTTTGCAATCACATGTTTTTTTCACGAAGACAACTACTCCATGTACGCAGTGTACTCATTCCCGTTATTGGGGGCATTGTTTTTCGTAGATAAAAAACCTCTCTTATATAGCTTCTGCCTTTCCTTTTGCCTGTACTTGGTATTCGCATTTGCAATTGAGCCCAAACCAGGTGAAACAGTCCAGCTAGCATCCCAAACAGTGCCTGTTATTTATCTGGTCTGCTGTTTTATTGTAGCGAATGGCTTGCTGCGCTCGCAGTCCACGCTTTTGCAAAATATCGTTACACAAGACGAGCAGCTCAAACGAGACTCATTCACGAAGCTATTCAACCACACTGCTTTTTATGAGCATATGGAAGAATTGATTCTTAGCAATATGCAAGACAAAGTCCCATTTTCGCTAGTATTATGTGATCTTGATAATCTGAAGATAATAAATGATTCCTTTGGGCATGAAGTTGGCGACAAGGTTATCCTCGCTTTCGCCGAAACCCTCCAAACTTATGTAAAGGAAGACGGGTATGCTTTCCGGAATGGCGGAGACGAATTTGCGATATTAATCAAAAAAGATGCCCAAGAAACCAGCAAGCTGTGTCTTGAGATCAAACAGATATTTGAGAAGAAAGCAGCGACTTTGCACAACGAAGGAAAATTCACATTCAGCGCAGGTTTATGCGAGTATTCCCACAAGTACTTCTATGGGAGCAAAGAATTCTTTAAAGCGTGCGACGCAGCGCTATATTCAGCAAAGAAAACCCGAAATACAATAAAGGTCTGGCGAAGGACTGTAGTTAAAGAGGCATAAAAAAGCTCTTGACAACTTTGTCTGCTTGTGCTAGAGTAAAAAAGCAATTTGTGGGGGTATAGCTCAGTTGGGAGAGCGCTTGAATGGCATTCAAGAGGCCAGCGGTTCGAGCCCGCTTATCTCCACTTTTTTTATGGCTTATTTTATGGCTTAAATACGCAGTTTAGCGTTTCTGGGTGTCCAGGCGCCTAACCAAGAAAACCACACTTACTAATTTTTTACTACACACTTTAAAAAAGCCCCCGTTTTGGAGGTTTTTGTGTTGCTGCTTTACAGCAAAAAAACGCCCCCGCATGGGACACTTTGCCGGCGTCGATGGCTAGAGGTGTGCGGGGTTCTGTTGGGTATATTGTACTCTTTGACTCATTTTTGAAACGTGCTATAAAGAAAACGCACCGACACGGAGCCTGGTGGTTTTGTCTTTGTTTGCTATAATTTGGCGAGTATAATATATTCGCGCATGCCCAATGGCTGGATCCTTTCCCAAGTTCGTATCTATTCGGAAGGGGGTGATAGCCATGATGAAGCTTCGTGATATCCTGACACATAAAAACAAAAACCTCCCTAGGAGCCTGGTGGTTCTTTTTTATGCCTATCTAACTAAATAGCAAATGCGCATCAACCGCCGTCCCCGTACGGCTGGAAACCAAAAGGCGTCTCAAACCCGTGCTTCCAACCGCTTAACGAGCCAAGGTCGCAAACGTTGCAGTAGTCCAACTCGACTCCACGCAAGACACGCCTCCTTCGTTGGTCGGTTCAGACAGCGTTTTTGCCATTGCGGCAGTGTCGCCGAAATACTTGATGGTCTCGGTTTTGACCTTGTCTCCAACCCTTTTGAATTCCCTAAGGGACCAGTACTCGTTTGTCTTAGTTGACTTGGATATATGCCATGCAACCAAAATCCTATTTTCGTATTTATAACTCTATTATATCATATATATCTTATAAATTTAATTATATCGACATAATAACTGATATAAAGCACTATATTTTTGAAATCAAATTTGGGTTGCATTTTGGGCAAGAAAAAAAGGCTTAAATAGCCACTTTTTCGCATTTTTTGTAGTGTCTTGTACTAAACCACCGTTAGGCATATAAACCTCTTTGATTTTTTTACAACCATTGCGCTGGCAGTAATGCAAATTAAAAACGCCGTTTGTTATACTGGAATTAAATTCCTAAGTGCTATAATTAATCCCATCCCACAATAGGAGTGATAAAACGAATAAAAAAAAAAGGTGATAGTCGGAAATAGTGTTGATTTTAGATGTCAAGCAGCCCGATAGATTCGACTTCCGCGTTGGTTGCGGAGGAGCCATCGCATGCAGTCACTAAACCGAATATCTTATCGACAGCGTCTTCAGCATTTCCAAACACATACGAAAAAAGCGAGCAATACCGGTTCAAGAATTTTGTTGCAACGCCGCAGGCAGCCAAGAGCCTCCTCTTGATGGCGCTATGCAGCGCATTCACTTTATTTGTCCGGTTGACATGGGCGACTGTGCAATCATCCTCAAAAACATTGTAGTTTTTGTTCCCGTCACAAAGTATGACTGTGTCCTCCACAATCCTGGGCCCAAAAACTTCCACAAGCTCATCCTTGCTGGGGGCAGCGCGGTTGACAGACAAAGCCATCGCTTCCCCTTCCGAATTCACGCTTGTGCAAACACATATTTGCTCGTCGGACAAGCCGCGCTTGCTGGCTTTAGCCCCATGCTTCCTCGGCCCCCTGTGGTAATCTTCCGGGATCTTTGTGCCTTTCATGCTTTCCAGCACATATGTCTCGTCAGCTTCGCTCACGCCTTCCAGCAGGAACAAAGACTCTTGCAAGTGCTTCTCCACACAGTTCAATATTTTGTGCCTCATATAGAAAACAGTCTCGTGGTGCAGCTCCAGGCTCAAAGCTGTGTTGTCTATCGAAACGCCATCCACTGTATCGCGAATCACTTGCTTCCATACACTCGGGGAGCTGTGCGAGTTGGATATTGCCGACCCGGTTGTTTCTGTGAACGTTTTATCGCAGTTGTTGCAAATGTAAGCTTGCTTCCCGCGCCTTTTCCCGTTGCGTACTATAGTTTGAGACCCGCAGTGGGGGCAGGTTTTCGGCTGGCTGGATTTTTCAGAATCAGCCTTTACCTTCACTTCTGTCAGTTTTTCGAAAGCCTCTTCAAAGTATCCTTCAGGCAATTCTTTCACCAAGCTGATTATCTCTTTAAGTGTTATTCCCATTTTGCTAGCCATATCCTTATTCAAATATTCTGACAATATTATCTCAAATTCTCCAGAGTAAATCAATACTCTTTCCGACTATCACCAAAAAAAATTGCTATAGTGCTGTTCCTTGTGTTGGTTATCGCTGGTTGTGGCAAAGCAGATGAGCCAACACCTTCTCCCCAGTTCGGGAGCCATGGCGAACTGCAAGCAGTCGTCGAGAGTGTCTTGACGTACATCCCCCAACAAAACCGACCAAGAATTTGGCTTAAGAACTTACACATAAGTGGATATAAAAGAGCTATCCATAAAGCCATTGTGCTTGACCAAGTTGAGGTTGAAAAACTTCTGGCCATTTTGCATCTGGACAAATGGGAGTTGAACGGCCTTGTCGCCGAAGACAAAGGTTATATCAATTATCCTGAAGGTTTCACTTCAAGAATAGAGATCGAGGCTGCTGGACTTGCATCTGACTTTTGCATATCTGTATGTTATGAAACAGGAACCGCTGTTGTTTCTAAGATGCTTGGTGGCGTTACATCCACTGGAAAAACCTCGTTCGGCAATTACAAAGTCCCCACTCAAACAATCAAATGCTTGCTCAATTTCGAGCGGGATATCATTACTGCTTATGCGCCATCCCTTTTGGACGGGAACGAAGAGAGCAGCAAAGCGCCTATCCATGAACTAGCTGGCTTTGATGACTTGCAAGCCATTGGAGAGGACATTTTAAGGTTTGCGCCTGAGATGCGGCTGCCAAGGGTGTTCATAAGACGCCAGGGCGGATCTTATCCTCTTTCGCAAGAAGAAATTGGGAAGCTGCTCACTATCCTTTCACTTGCTAGCTGGGAGCCAGCTGGTGATGTGCAAGATTGCTTTTCTTACCCAGAAAATCTTGAATTCCCGGATTTTGCGCTTAACCCCGACCGGGAAATCAACTTCGATGAAGAAGGCTTGATTGTCCCCATTCCAGAGCAGTCTGATTTCAGTATTGAATTCTATTATGGGGAAAAAGCGGCAGTGATAAGATTGGACAACGATTCCGAAGATCCCAAAACCCAGTATGCACGTATGTTGATCTGCAGCGTTCCGGACAGTGTTATAGTCGCTCTGCGCGAATTCGAGGCTGAGCTGATAGAAACGCGCAACAATCCATGATGTCTCAAACCAGCGGCAGTACCGTTTCCCATAGCAGCCACGGCTCCTGCCCGAGCACCCATAGCGCGAAACCGGCAAACCCGTACTCGTAGGCAGCCCTGTCAATCCAGTAGCACAGCGAGTCGATGTCCTAGTACAAAAGCACGGAAAAGCCGTCATCGTCGCCCAGGTACAGCCTAGCCACCCAGGTGTTTATGTCCTTTAGCCTTATAACAGCCTTGTGGTCGCCTGGGCACGCCAAAGGCAGGAGGTCTTTATTGTAGCTGATATATCCTCCAAGCGGGTGTCGCGCTCCTCGATGTCCGCCAGGATCCGGAAAGTTCCAAACTCATTCTCCCAAGCCACATTGCTGCGTGCAAGCCGCCCGTACTCGATTGGCGCGCCGCCGGGCGCCACGACCTCGAAGCACTCCGCCGGCTCGTACTGCCAAGCGTCGCCCACGCGAAGCAAATCCTACATGATGGGGCAGTCGGACTGGTAGCCGCACCTTCCAGAGCCCTGGCTAGATATATTCGCCGTGAAGCGCAGGGTGTTGTTTGCGCCGCAATAAACCCTCACCCTAGAGCCCCGCTTTCTCATCGCTATCGTGTAGAGAGTGGGGTTTTCCCTTAGCGAGCCTGCAGGCGTGTTTGAGTAGCTGGACTCGTATGAGCCTAGCAGGCTGCTCCCCTGCCACAGCTCCAGGCATTGTGGGCCATGTTGATGCACAGCCACAGGCTGCCCAGCAATATCCGCCGCGCCCGCGAGAGCCTGCGGGAAAGGCGATAGTCGCCCTCATGTGCATGTCGCCGAAGCCCTCGTGCTCAAGCCGAATCTCCCCGGATCCCTCAAGCTGGCTGTTAGGCCTGCCAAGCCACCCTTCTTGCCACACACCCCAAGTCTCGGGCAAAGGCTGCTTCCAGTACAGCGTGAGCATCCCGTCGCGCCAATCCCTCGTACCAGACCAGCCGCGCTGTCAGGCGGGCGGAGGAGGGCTTCCGTTGTGAGCCGGAAGCCGTTCCACGCAACCACATTCGCCCCGTTCACGTCGACAAACGGGCGCGGGGCGCTAGTAACCGCATTTGCGCCATATCTCTTGATCACGGCACCCCATTCAGCTTTTTTGCATGGCAGGCACGAAGAGCGGGCTAGCATGCGAAGCGCTAGAGGAGATTGGCTACCAGAACGTGTGCGACCTCGGTTCCATAAGCGGCTGGAGTATATGACGCCAACGGTTTCCAGCCATCTAAAGTTGATGCATAATGCCCTTTATTTGCCAAACTTGTCAAAATAATTATCAAACCTAGCAACATAGTTTATAGCAAATGAAAAAGCCAGGCGTTTGAGCGCCTGGCACATGCAAGCCTTCGGGCAAACGACTGGATCCCAAAATCTATTGAAATTTAGAGCCAGTGATAAGCTGTCACACGTGAATAGAGGCAGCTTACTTTCTTTTTTCTGCTAGTATGATTGCCATGATTTGGGCAACCTACGCGCACAGAAAAATTATAATTCTCAGAGCCTCGTATAGCTTCATGGCTATGGCAAAAAAAACCTCCCCCATTTCGTGATAGCGATGTCGTATAGGGATGTTTGCTTTTATTTTCGGCAATTTGTAATGTATAATAATGGCATGCAAGTACTTAGGTAATTTTTGCAAGTGGTCTGGGATCCCCCGGAAAGGGGGTGAGGCCATGACTTTGTTTGAGCTTTTGAGCGTTCTAGTACGCTTCGGAAACTTGGTTTTGAACATTGTGAAATTTGTTTTTGACCGAAACAAAGAAGCAAAAAATAAAGCCGCCTAGTTGAGGTTACGGCTTTATCTTCTGTACAGCTCCCGTTGGGGGAGTATCCAGTCGCTTGCCCGAAGGCTTGCGTTTGCTGGGTGTTAGCAGCACCCAGCCTTTTCGTATATATTATATACTATGGTGGTAAAAATTATGATGATTATGATGAAAATTATTATCATTTAAAGACTGGACATTTTAGTTAGGGAAGAACCGCTTCGCTTTTTATGGAGCCGAGGGTTTTGGCTTTGCCGCTGTCTTGAAGGGGAATAAAGCTTCATAAACATAATTTTCTGATGGCTGGAAGCCAAAAGGCGTAGCGAATCCGTGCTTCCAGCAACCTATGGAGCCGAGATCCAATAAGTTGCAGTATCTCATTTCTTCCAGCGCTTCGCTTTTCTGCCCCGTCATGCAAAACCGATAGATTGAGGTGTTCTTGTATCCTTGCTGCGGGGCATATGTCTATGATAGACAACAATGCTGGGTTTACTCGTGTTTTGCTGGAAGAAATCAAGCCTAGGCTCCGAGAACGATAGAGCAGTTGAAAACGAAAAACTAACGGGCATATTGATGTAAATTTTTATGTCCGATATTATGGAGGCGAATATGGGCGCAAAAGTTGCTAGTTTGACAGTCTTTCCCAGCAAAAGTGAAGAAATCAACATTGGCCGAATAAACCTAGTTTCAGGCTCCGGGATTGTTGGCGACTACCACCAAGGCACAGAAAAACAGGTGAGCATCCTCGATCTGGGGGCAAGGAAAGAGAACAGCCCCGGTTTCTGCCACAAGCGCTACAAGGAGAATATACTTGTCCAAGAATTGCCTTTCCTTGAAGGAGGCGATTTGTTGGCAGTGGGCAGTTCTGTGCTCCGAATCGAGGCAAAGCCTTGTTTTGACGAATGCCCCCTCTATTCCGGGTCACTCACATGCTCCTTGAGAGGCAGGGCATTCTTTGCCAACATCGAAAAGAGCGGCATTGTGGAAATTGGCGATGATGTTTTGTTGGAGGATTCCTAACTGAGAAAGAGCTTACCCAAGTAGCTGCTGAAAAGGAATGCGGACTCGAAGAAATTTCAGCTTGGCAGCCACTTGAAGTGTGGCGTCCAGCTATCTTCGACGAGAGATATTTGAACTGTCTGTGCTCTTGTTGGTTTGCTTGAAATCCAAGAAAAAGATAAAGACTCATGATGAAAAATCAAACTCTACCCTATACATCAAAAAACAAGAGGGCAATTCAAGAAGCTTGCGAAAAGCGGGAACTTGCCACAAATAAAAAAACCACGCTATTCAGCAAGGTTTAGCTTGTTTTCGTAGGCACGCCCGGGAGGACTCGAACCTCCGGCACATGGTTTAGGAAACCATTGCTCTATCCTCTGAGCTACGGGCGCATGAGCGCATTTTACCACATGCGTTTAGAATATGCAACAATGTTACAGCGTTAATGGCAAAAAACGTGTAAACAACTCAGTTTGTGTAATATAATCTTAGTGCATTTAGTGCACTTGCATAGTTGAATGGGAATAATCTCTTAAGGAGCAAAAAAATGCCAAAGTTTATCGGTTCTCTTTCACGGCGCGTCGAACAAACTAAAGACAACGCAGTAAATAAGGGAAAAATCTTTGCAGAAAGCGCAAAACTTTCCCAAAGCATTCGTGATGCAGAGAAATCCCTCAAAGAAGCAAAAGTTTCCTTTGCAGACTTCTATTTAGAAAAATACAAAACAAACCCGACAGATGATTTCGCTGAATATATTGAAGCAATTATTGGAATCCAAAATACAATCACTGAGCTAAGCCAAAAACGCGAGGCTTTACGGGAAACGCAAGCCTGCGCCCACTGTGGGGCCAAAATCCCCGCGATGGGGAAGTTTTGCCCTGAATGTGGAAAAACAGCCACATTCGGCAGATCGAGCGAAACCTCGCTGATATGCCCTAAATGCGGCAGAAGCACAAACCCAGAGCTTGCCTACTGCACATTTTGCGAGCAAGATCTGGCCAGCGTGGATTCTATTGACAAAGAAATCAAAAAGATTGAAGAAATGCCAGCTGACAATTTAAGGCTGTGTAAAGCATGCTACCAGCTATTAAGTGACGAAAGCGAAATTTGCCCGAATTGCTCTACTGACAATGCTTTAAAGTAAAATGGTCGCTTAACACTTAACAGTAGTGGCTAATTAAAATAGTCGATAGCTTTAGTCTTCTCAAGCAGACGGTATGCAAAGGAGCCTGTGGTGGCGCCAAAGATGTTTAGCACGACTTCTGCGATGGCCGAATATGCTGCCACAATTGAATTCCTATAAATTGCTAGCTCAGCAAGATAGTACCCGCCGACATTTACAACACCGCTTGCCACAAAAGCAAATATCAAAGAAGATCTGTTCTTTCTGCTTGCTAGGCTTCCAAGAGTGATTGCCTGAAAATACCTGATAACCAAAGTGAAGGGAGCCCACAGGGCAAACCCGCCTAACAAGTCGCTTAGCGCCATACCTATCCCGACCGCTGCTGCTCCATAATGACCGGGCATCAAGAATGCAACTAATACAACCATAGCAGCGCCAAGATGGACATAACAATTTGTAAAAGGCACTATGAACCCCACACGTGTAGTAATAATCGTTACGGCGGCGAGCAATGCGCAAAGCGCTAGGCGGACTGCCTTGTTTTTTTTCAAATAGTTATGCCTGCTTTCTTCAAATTCCGATTAATTGTGATCAGCTTGTACAATATGCTATATGTGCGTATGCAATACAATAATATACCGATTTTACTTTTTGGGCAAGCAGCTTTTGAAGGGAATCCACTGTTAATAGAGTATAATTATAATTAAGAATGTAATTAATAAAGTTATAAATAGCAGTATATTTTGGCTCTATGGTTATGAGCACTAAAATACAGGCTAAGCAATATCACCTCATTTCTATAAAATATGCTGAAAGAAGGTGATAAAATGTAACTAACTGGCAGCATTTTGCCCGGCTTGGCAAAAATCTGTTTTCCTAGGCGGGACATGCCCAAGGATTTGTAGAATGTCGTGCTCTGCTTAAATTTTAATTAAAGAGACGATACATATAGACAAAAAGCGAGATACCCTATGGAAAAAGTTAGCGGCACAATAACAAGAGTAGTTTTCAACAACCCAGACAACCATTACTCTGTAATTGCATTGGACACAGAATTCGGCTCCCTTGTTGCCAATGGGACAATGTATGCTATCAACGAAGGAGAATCCGTTACGCTCGAAGGCGATTTCCAAGAGCATCCAAAGTACGGAAAGCAGTTCAAGTTCACTTCATTTTTCGTTGAGCAGCCAACAGATTTGTATGCGGTCCAGCGATTGCTTGAAAGCCGGCTGATAGATGGCGTCGGCGAGGTAAAAGCTGTAGAGATAATTAAAATGTTTGGGGATGAAACCATCGACGTGATCGAAAAAAGGCCCCATGAGCTCACAATGGTTCGCGGGATTGGCTTGTCTACAGCAATGCGCATCCATGAATCATATATGCAAACGGAGTCGGAGCGGGCTACAGTCATGGTTTTGACTAAATATGGGATCACAACAGCATTGGCAATCAAGCTCCATAACAAATACAGCTCCAATGCTATCAGCATAGTCGAAATGAACCCCTACCAGCTTATATCGGATGTTGAGGGCATCGGTTTTTCTAGGGCTGACGAGATTGCAGCAAAAGTGGGGGTAGACCCAGTTTCACCCATGAGGGTTTGGGCAGCCTTGACCCATGCTGCAAAAGCATATTCCCAAGCAGGCCATTGCTACTGCATCGACACATTCCTTGTCAACAATGCAGTGGCGCTTACACGAAACGAGATAAGCCGGAAGGCTATTGAAGAGCAGTTGGCTTTAATGATAGAATCTGGCGAATTCACCGCTGAGAACGGATGGGACGGGAGAAGGGTCTACTTGCCGTATTATTATTACTGCGAGCAGCTTGCAGCAAATAAAATCTCCCAACTTGCCAAAAGAAAAAGCGATTTGGTTTTAGACATCCACGAGATGATAAACATGTATGAAAAGGCAGACAACATCACCCTAGAGGCGAAACAAAGGGAGGCCATCGCGATATCCGTCTCGCACAAGGTCAGCATTATCACTGGCGGGCCTGGCACAGGCAAGACAACCATTATCAAAGGGATCATTTTCGTATTGAAACTCCTTGGCGCAACCTTTATCCTTGGCGCGCCAACGGGTAGGGCAGCTAAAAAAATCCACCAATCTACCGGAAACGATGCCAAAACAATCCACAGGATGCTTGAGTATGAGTACTCTGCCATTGATGGAGGGGATGAAGGGCTGAGCTTCAAGCGATGCGCTAGCAACCCCTTGGAGCAAAGCACAGTTATTATTGATGAGGCAAGCATGCTTGACGCTTCAATTTTTGCCCACCTGATGAGCGCTATTGACACAAAAATTACCAGCTTGGTTATTGTTGGCGACAAAGACCAGCTGCCCTCAATTGGCGCCGGCAATGTGCTGGGTGACTTGATATCCAGCGGCTGCCTGCCAGTTGTCTACCTAGACCGCGTATATAGGCAATCAGAAGAGAGCATGATCATAGAAAATGCCCACCGCATCAACAATGGGGAGATGCCCTCAATAAAGAGAGACGGGGATTTCGTTTTTGTTGAAGCAAAGGCTGCTGCTGATATATCAAAAGCAATGGGTACTTTCCTTTCAGCAAAAGACACAGCTCTCTATGAAACAATTGATTGGGATGCAACCCAAGTAATTTCTCCAATCAAGAGGGGCGAGGCTGGCACTGCCGCATTGAACCAAAAAATACAACTGATACTTAACCCGCCCTCTGATGGCAAGAATGAGATGGAGCTTTTTAGCACTGTTTTCAGAGAAGGCGACAAAATAATGCAGACGAAAAATAATTATTCGATAGAATGGGAAGACACCACCACCAAAATCAAAGGCTCGGGCATATTCAATGGCGAAATTGGGACTATTGAGTATATAGACAACGAGAATGCGCTTTGCGTGGTATTATTTGACGAAAGGCGCGTTGAAATCAGCCGCGCAGACATGAACACCATAACCCATGCTTACGCGATAACAGTCCACAAAAGCCAAGGCAGCGAATTTGAAACTGTCGTGTTGGCATTGATGCCAACAATACCTAGTTTCATGACTAGAAACCTGCTGTACACTGCTGTCACTAGGGCAAAAGAAAGAGTAGTGATTATTGGGGACCCGTATACCTTGAAGGGGATGGTTTCAAACAACTCTTCTATGAAGAGGATGAGCGCTTTGAATGAAAAGATATCTGCGCTTGGTGATTAAATTGAAAGGAGCACTTTAATGAACTTAGTAATTAGTTCAAAAAACTACAATATTAGCGGATTTATCAAAAGCGAACTTGAGCAAAAAATTGACAAGTTTGCAAAGTATTTGACAGAGGATGCATCCGTTACCGTATTATTGAAAGGAGAAAAGAACCAACTAAAGAAAGTTGAAATTACGATCCGCATGAGAAATAATGTCTTGAGGAGCGAAGTTGGCGATTTCGACATCCGCACCGCCATTGACAAGAGTTTGGACAAAATCGAAAGGCAACTTATAAAACACAAAGAAAAACTAATAGAAAAAGTGCCGGATTCAATACGCTACGATTCTGACAGGATTGACGAAAGTTCTTATTCCAGAATCGTCAGAAACAAAACTTTCTCTTTGCGCCCGATGAACCCTGAAGAGGCATGCTTCCAGCTAGAGCTGCTAGAGCACTCTTTTTACGTGTTTTTAAATGAAGCGACAAACAAAGTAAGTGTAGTTTACAAGCGCAATGATGGAGATTACGGGTTAATTGAGCCAGAAAAGTAATAATTTTTGCAAGTTTTCCGTATTGTGCTATAATAAAAAGCAAGATGTTTTATATAATCTAGAAAATTTGCATGCAAAGGATGGATTTTGCCAATGTTATTGTTAGCGTTTTTTGCAGCCGGGCTTATATGGGGCTTCTTGCGCAAAGGTAGCTTTGCCAATATACCCAATGCTAAGATAAGGTGTTGGCCATTGTTTATCACTTCAGCACTCTTGTTTTCTGCAACTGTTTTCGGCTTGGCATCTGATATCACTCTCATTGTAGAAAACATATACATTATAACACTTTTAGCTTACTGCTCCCTGCTCTTAGCGATCTTGATCAATCTCAGGGGGTTAAACATATGGATGTTCCTGTTGTTAAGCGGCGTGCTTATCAACTTCACTGTAGTATTCCTGAACAACGGGCTCATGCCTTATTCCCGATCAGCCCTGGAGATTGCAGGACTGCCTATTAAAAACATCCAAACAGCCCCAAATTCCTACTTGTCTGATCCGACAACCAGGCTTGCTTATCTGGGATGGGTTATTCCTATACCCTTCCCTTTCCTTCCCGAAGTTGTCTCGCCTGGCATTGTGCTGTTGGGCCTTGGCCTTGCCGGCACAGCCAAAAACTTGCTCCTCGGAATAAGCTATGATAATATCGAAGATTCTGATGAAGAGTTTATAGACATCGGCTTTGATGAATATGGCGATGACGATGCGCTTGATACCGACACATTGGCTTTGCTTGAAAAGGGCGATGATAACCAAGCCGATGGCCAAGCCCTTAAAAAACCAGGTTTCTCGTTTAGAGAGGCCTTCAAGTTCAAATGGAGAGGCAAAGCCAAGAACGAAATGGAAGAAGTTCCTGCCTTGCCCGACTCCGAAACGGGACAAGGTTATGAGAATTCGCTTAATTACATCCCTTCTGATGAAGATGTTGAAGACATCACTATGACGACTGGCGGCTTTTTCGCCTTTGACAAGGACAGTGCGACTTATGAGGAAGAAGAAGGTTTCTGGATAGAAGGCTCTGAAGAGATTTATGAGCAAATCCCTGCCCTCGAAGTTGAGCCAGAGCTTCTTGAAGACGACAATTCTTCTTACGCGGAGTTTTTGCTCCAAGACGAAGCAGCAAACAGCTCCGGGAAAAATGAGGAGTATTGGCCGGATGATGATATAGGCAGTGTAACAGGCGCAAATGACACCCAGCAACAGTTGGAAATAGGCGAACCCTTGCTTGGCTCTGATGATTCAATGTACGATGAAAGCCAAGCGACCAGGGTATACAGCCTTGATTTGCCAGCGATGCTGGAAATTGAAAATGATTCGGCTGGGACACCTGGGCAAAGCGCCAATCCCACTACCCAATTCAACATGGGCAGCCCGAAAATTGAGTACAGGGCAACGAGCCAATCAAAGCCAATATTTGGATTGCCACATGGAGCATTTTATTCTGAAGAGCAAATGCCCAGCCAAAACGAGGCTGCCCCAGAGGAAGAAAAACAAGTTGGCGAGTTGGCCAATGCTATCGATATTGTTGCAGAACAAACCGCTGCCGAAGAACCTCTCCTGGCGGAGGGCTGGGTTGCAGAAGATAGCCTGCAAGAAACGGTCCCCGATATGGATTTGTTGCTGGTGGACAAAACTCACGAAGACGGGGGCCTTGAGGATGTTGATGGCAGCTTGGCTATTGGCGAATCAGAGATAGTTGATATTGAAGCCATAGTTGATATTGAGTCTATCGCAGCCTTCGAACCTATGCTATTGGATAATTCAATTGCCGGAGAGGAAGCTGCTCTTGATGATAGCGAGATGCTGGCAAATGTCGCTGATGACGCGCAACAAGGCGATCTAGCCCCATTCCTTCCAGAAGAAAGCCAAGAAGATGGTTCCCCAGAGTACAATGTAGTTATAGAAAACATTATTGGCCAGGGCGATTTGGCCAGCGCTGATGAGCAAACTATTGGCCTAGGCGCTTCCAGTGCAGGCGAAGACATTGCCGACAGCTCATATGGGCAAAGCTTGCTTGAGCGCATTGATGAGAGGACTCTCCCCCAGGAAAGATCCCAATTGATAAGCGACCTTGCATCCCAACAAACCCAGGAGCAAACCGAGGAAGATATCAAAATTGCACATACAGCAAACGCAGATGATAGTGATATAGTTGCCGGGCAGGAAAGTGGAAAACCATCGGCTGATGGAGCCAAAAGCGAGCCTTTGAACCTCCATATTGAATCTATTGACTCTTACAGCCTTGGGGCAAGACAAGAAAAAGCTAGCGAGATGACCCCATTTAGCCATAGCTTCGAATTCGTGCCCTCTGAGGAGACCGGAAGCGACACCTATGCAGAAAACGATCCTGACGATGAAACGCCAAGCTCTGAAGGCGTATTCACCGCCAAGACCAGGGCACAGCGTCTCCAAGACCAGGAACAGCTCGATACATCAAACTCGAAAGTTGTTAAAAACCCTGCCCCTTCAAGTTTTGAAAGCCTTATGGCAAGCAAGTACCCGCAACCAAGCAGCACCCCGCCTCCGGCGCCAGAAATCAATTCTTTTGCAAAAATGGCGGCAGAGCAAAAACTAGAGCAAAGCAATGCAAACTCTATTAGCTTTGAGATGGGAACCCCGAGCCAAAACGAAGAGGCGATTGAGATTGAGGAAGAAACCGTTGAAGCTGCAAATACTGGTCTTAATGATGAAATTGTTGAAGAGCAGGCAGCTGACCAATCCTTTGACATCGAGACTGAGAAAGAGCAAGAGGACATAGAGTTTGTAGGCGAGAACATGGACCATGGCGATCCAATGGAAACCTCAAGCCCATTCATAATCGTAAAAGGCCGTATTGTAGAAAACCCATATTACAAGTTCAGGCGTGGATCAAGGGATATACCAAAAGAGAATTCCAACTCATTCCAAAAGACAGTTCCCCAAATCGGGAACCGCAACCCGTCTTTGAGGGCTCCTGTAAAGCCGAACTTCAGCTCGACCAAATACGGCTCCGCCTCCGCTGCACAAGAATCCCCATCCTCTTTTGACAAGTTGAAAAGGGACCTTGCCCAACAACAGTTGGAACAACGGGAGCAGAAAACTGAAAACACCGTTATGGCGGAAAGGGATATACGGCTAGGCAATGTGCAGATAAAAATATTCAAACAGAACCCTAACAGCCGCGACTAGGAACAAAAAAGCGCTTAAAAAGCGCTTTTTTTTCCTAGAGCCCCGCTAGCTTGTGCATAAGGATCCCGCCTGCAACAGCGACATTTAATGATTCGCAATCTCCAATAATTTTCACAGCAACAATTTCTGCGCATAAGCTGCGTGTCTCGAGACGCATTCCCTGTCCTTCATTGCCTACAACCAGCACTAGCTTGTCCATAGCCGCCAAGTGGGCAAAACCTGTTTGTCCATCCATATCAGAACCAACTAGAGTATACTTTTCATCCATCAACTTTCCCAAAACCGGCTCTTGATAGCCTTCCCTTGCCAATTTGATTGAAAACAAGCTGGCTGCGCTTGCGCCGACTGCCTTGGGCGAATAAAAATCCGCAGAATCCCAAGAGGCTACAACAGCACCAAACCCGAAGCAGACTGCGCTTCTTGCCAATGCGCCGACATTCTCTGGTTGCTGCACCCCGTCCAAGTACAATATCCGGCTTTCTCCAAACACACCGCCAATCGGACAGCTCCGCGTTTCGAAAACACCAAGGATCCCCTGGGGGGCCTTGTGCAGGCTTATCGACTTAAAAACCTGGTCGCTCATAACAAGCGGGGTTTCAGGCCAAACCGCTTCGTTTTTTTCAATATAGGAGCTTGAGGCCGCGAGAAAGCGCACACTTCCCCCTGCCGACAAAGCGCTCCTTATACTTTTTTCTCCTTCAACAACAAAGAGGGACTGCTCGTCCCTACCCTTCTTGCCCTTTAAAGACACAACAAGCTTCACATAGCTATTTGAGCGTGATGTTATCTGAAGCATACTATCTTTCCTTGCCCCCGGCTGTTTTTTGCCTTGCATCTTGGAATAATTATGACAGACGCGCATCGACTGGTCAACTGCGAATCCCAACTTCTTTTGTAGCCATGCGTGGCACATTGCAGCTGTCATTTGCCTCGAGCTATGTATAGGGCTTACATGGTGTTATAATCTTTATAGCCAGGGCTGGGGCAACCCTGCCGTGCAGAAGGATCGTAAATTGAGAGGAGAATCGTGGCTTGCTCCACACTAGCGAGAGCTATTGAAATCAGCCACACATTTTTCAATGAGAAATAAACCTTTTCTAAGAAAACTTATAATGGCGCTAGCCTCCATTGTTCTGGTTGCCAGCCTAGGGTTATGCGCATATCTTGCAATGCCGTATATTTCAATGAAAAAAATCACCAAAATCGGTTTCAAAAATTTTGAGCAAGGCTTCTTTCAATGCAAATATTCATCCACCAGCAATGGCATGGGTTTCATCATAGCCGCAGACCTTGACCACGACAAAGCGGAGCTTTCCATTCTTGTAAGAGAGCTGAAAATGAGGGGATACGGCGTGTTTGTCTTCGACTTTCCGTCCCAAGGGTCAACCAAGGGGCAAATCCCCTTTGGATACAAAGAGACTCCCTTCCTTGCGGAGCAATTCTATCTTGCGATGGTTATCTACTCCCAAAGAGAGAATATACCAAAACAAGCTATACATATCATAGGGTTCGGGGACGGCGCACGGGCAGCCCTCGAAGCATCGACCATCGTCCCGTTGAACCCGAAGAACATGACACTAGTCTCGCCTAATATCAAATTGTCGTCAAAACGCGACTTCGATGTGTTGAATTATAGCAATGACGCTTCCATCGGATGGATAAAAGACCTCAATCTGGGATCCCCTGGCTTGGATATCAATATCGTAACCACAAAGCTCAACTCCAGTTCCTCCGTCAGGGACAACCAAGACCTTGTAGGCGCGCTCAATCGGCAGCCGTCCAGGCAATTGCCAGAGGGCGCTGCACAGAACAAGACATCAATGTGGCAAGCAGGGTTCGTTCCCAATATTTTCGCGATGTCTAGCGGATTTGTTGTAGACGCTATTTTGGAAGCCTCGATCGGCCAACATATTTCTACTCTGTCAAGGTTCAAACTGCTGGCACAATTTGCCGCATTAATCAGTTTTACTATAGTCATGCGAATGAGCACTTTCTTTATAGAAAAGCCGATGTACTCTTCGCCAATACCAGAGCGCAAAAGATCAGCAGGTATTCTAAAAATGAAGCTTGCAATGCATTTTCCCAGCCTGGTAGTCACGGGAGTCCTATTGGCATTGTTTTACGTGGCGCCAATACCTTTTCCAAGCAATATAATACTGCCGGTGTTTATTGGGGCAAGCTACGGCATTGTTATGCTTGTCATGTACAGGCTCACTACTTTTGCAAATAATCTGGGAACATCATTCGCTGCCAAAGACGGACCTGGCAAAAAACGCCATGTGACTTTGGCAATAGCGGCGTGTTTTATTTTTGTGATGGCATGGAAAGGATTCTCCCCTTCAACCTTATTGCCTTATTTATGGAAAACAATTTGGTATGTAATTTTAGTGCTGCTATATATGCCTTTGTTTTTTATAGATGAGAAAGAGCGCAGGATGTTTGCTGACAACCCAAAATTCTGCTATATGCTTTTCCTTACCAATATCCTTCCCTTCCTTGTCATGCCTTTGATTTGCGTGGCTGTAGGCTTGATAAATGGCGTGTTCGCTGTTTTAAGCATGTTTTTAAGCTTATTGGTGTCAATGTCAGTTGAGTTTTTGTTCAGGCCAATTGGCTCTTCATCATTCTCCTGCGCATTCACCAAGTCTTGCATGTTCGTCTTCCTGTCCTTTTCAAACATGACTTTGTTCTTCTAATAGCGGTTTTTATCGCCTGGATAAAAAATATAGCCTGCAGATTCTTCTGGAATATCTGCAGGTTATGTTATGCTGCCAGCTTGCTTTTGATTTTCTCTATTGTTTCATATTTTGCGTTTTGCAACTCCCTAAATGCGCTAAAAGCAAAAAAAGCGGCAAGCCCAAAGGGGATTAAAGAAAAACGCGCTGTTGCCATCCAAACACCATAGGCGGCTATTGTCGCTGATAAGATAAAACTCGCCTTGGTAACCATGCCTACAGCTTTAAGCCTCCCCCGTTTTGCAGACAAGGTTGTTTCAAGCGCCCTTGCGAAATCTAAAGGGTATGCTGGCAACATGTTCAGCACAAACAGCAGCTGGTTGTAAAACACCACAAACTCTTTTAGAGGTATGTACATATGCTTTGAAGCGGCATTGACTCCTATTGCAATCGCCAAGTTTGCTATAGGCCCAGATAAATGCAGCCAATACATGCCGGCGATATTTATAGGCACTCCCTCCCGCTTGAACGTGAAACCAAACATTCCCGGCTCCAAAGCAGTCTTGACACCCAGAATATGGGCTGCTAAGGCATGGGCTGCTTCATGGGCTCCAAGTGACAATGCAAAGACTGCCACCTCAAAAATCCCCCGCCGGATAACCAAAGCAATTGCAAAAATGGCAAAAAACACATTTTTTACAGAAAGCTTTTGTCGCAGGTTGCCACCGCTTTTATCCTTAGTACGCCTCGCCAAGCAAACCAAAGGGATCCACCGCCTCATTGTTGACCCATACCTCAAAACCGAGTATTGGCGAATCTTCCCGCAAAATCCCAATAATCTGATTGTCAGACAGGCTATCGCCTTCTTTTACGAACACTGCGGCCAGATTGTCATAGACAATTTTTGTGCTGTTGTTGTAAACAGTGACTAGCCTAAGTGTGCCATCCCCATTCCTAATTATCGCAAACACCCTCGAGTTGCCCGAGCAAGAAACATTCCCAGACGGGCTGCCCTCGATTATAATGCCCACAGGTTTGACTACCAAGTTGAAAACGGGATGTACATCATCGATAAAACCCCTGTAAAGCTTCCCATCCTCAATTGGGGGATATAGCCTGGTAGGGGCCGGCGCGTTCACAGGCAGTTCCTTGCCAGTCAAGCTGTACACTGCATTTGTAAAAAAAGAGACGACAGAATCGGCGCTTTCAGAGAAGTCTGCCTCGTAGCGCACCAGCCCTGTGAGAGTTTCAACAGCCCGTTGTGCCAATTTGGCGCTTGACGACTTCAACCCGAAGACCGCCAACAAGATGCAAACGCAAATGACGGCGTTTGTCAAGCTCCTATCCCCCCCGCCGCTGGAGCGGGATGAGCCAACCTGGTAGCTTCTGCGTGACCCTGTGTCCTTTCTTATCCTCAATTCGTTTCTGCCGTAACTCATAACACCTCCAAAACTCGCTTGGTAATATTATGCTTAGAGGCAAGATTATATTATTTCCACAAGATTAATCTTGTCTAATGTACAACCTAGCCGGAATGAATTTCCATATGTAAACGATTCTCAATATAAGTGCTGATAAAAAGTGTAACTGTTTTAAAAAGACAGTTCACACCTTGACCCTACTTTTGAAAAAATCAACTCAAAATTATTCTATTAAAATAAGGTATGCTATAATAATTATGGCAATATGTATAAACACAGGCTACAGGTTAAATTTTATGTGATATTTTTCATTTGCTAATTGAAAATTTAATAGGAGGGTGAGATGATTTGGTATTATATCTTTTTTCTTGCGTTAGGCCTAGCTGCTGGAATACCGGCGGGATATTATATAAAACAAAGAATAAACCAAAAAAAAGTCGAGGATGCAAGTGCCACTGCCGCTAGAATCATCGAAGAGGCTACCAGGGAAGGCGAATCTTTAAAAAAAGAAAAACTGATGGAAGCTAAAGACGAGATCTACAACACAAAAAAAGAGTTGGACAAAGAAATAAGGGACAGGCGCAACGAAGTAACTCAACTTGAGAAAAGGCTACACTTAAGAGAAGAAGTCATCGACAAGAAAACAGAGTCAATTGAAAGGCGTGACGAGCAGTCCGCAAGGAAGTACAGGGAACTCGAGCTTAGGGAAGAGAATATTCAAAAAATCCAGTTGCAACAAATGACTGAACTAGAGAGAATCTCAAAATTGACTTTTGAAGAAGCTAGGCAGCTGCTGCTCGATGAGGTTGACAAGCAAATTTCAAGAGAAACAGCGCTGCTTATTAAAAATAAAGAAGCCCAAGCCAAGGACGAGGCAGATAAAAACGCAAGAGAAATCGTTTCTTATGCCATTCAAAGATGCGCAGCCGACCACGTGTCCGAGAGCACAGTGACAGTCGTCAACTTGCCCAGTGATGAGATGAAAGGCCGCATTATCGGCCGCGAAGGCCGCAATATCAGGACAATAGAAACAATGACAGGGGTCGATTTAATAATTGACGACACACCAGAAGCGGTTATCCTTTCGGGATTTGACCCAGTCAGGAGAGAAATCGCAAGAATCGCATTGGAGAGGCTCATTGTAGATGGAAGGATCCACCCAGCGAGGATAGAGGAAATTATTAAAAAGGCTGAAAACGAAATTGAAGCGAAGATACGCGAAATGGGCGACCAAGCCATCTTCGAGGTCAATGTCATGAGAATCCATCCAGAGCTGGTCAAACTGATAGGAAGGCTCAACTATAGAACCAGTTATGGGCAAAACGTCCTCAAGCATTCAATCGAGGTTGCCCAGCTCGCTGGCATTATGGCAGACGAAATCGGCGCAAATGCTGTAATAGCGCGCCGCGCAGGGATTTTGCACGACATTGGCAAAGGCATTGACCACGAGGTTGAAGGACCACATGTGCAGATCGGCATTGAGCTATTAAAGAAATATAAAGAGTCGCATGAAGTAATACACGCAGTAGAGGCGCACCACAACGATGTTGAGCCTCAAACATTGGAAGCTATCTTGGTCCAAGCTGCAGACGCCATTTCAGCCGCAAGGCCAGGCGCGCGCAGGGAAACCCTTGAGAGTTACACAAAACGCCTGGAGAAGCTCGAAAGCCTTGTCAATGCCTTTGAAGAAGTCGACAAGTGTTATGCTATCCAAGCTGGCCGTGAGATCCGCATAATGGTCAAGCCGGGTGAAGTCGATGATTTCCAACTTGTCCACATTGCTCGCAAAATTGCAAAACAGATTGAAAACAACCTGGATTATCCAGGCCAGATAAAGGTAAATATGATCCGCGAGACACGCGCAGTGGAATATGCCAAGTAGTCATTATCCACTGCCTTTTTCCAGTTATTTGAAAGGGTATGGCAACCACTCATGAGAATCCTTGCACTGGGCGACATTTTTGGCAGACCCGGCAGAAACCTTATTAAGAAACACATTAAAGCCTTGGCTAATGAGCACAAGGCTGATTTTGTCATAGCAAACATTGAAAACGCCTCTTCCGGGTCAGGCCTGACACAAGCAAATTTCACCGAGCTCGAGGGGTTGCCCACCATAAATGCCTACACCAGCGGAAACCATATCTGGGATAGGAAAGAAATCTACAACTTTATACAAAACACCGACAAACTGCTTCGGCCAGCAAACTACCCAGAGCCATGCCCAGGCAAAGGATATTTTATTTATCGGCTAAAACACTTAAGAATTTGTGTAATAAACCTTTCTGGCAATGTATATCTGAACCAACTCGACAATCCTTTTGACTGCTTCGACAAAATCTATGAAAAAATACAAAACACTTGTGATATCATCTGCATAGATTTTCACGCAGAAGCAACTAGTGAAAAAATAGCATTCGCATATTACGCGGACGGTAGGGCAAACGTTGTCTTTGGGACACATACCCATGTGCAAACCGCTGATGAGCGCATCCTTGACAAAGGCTGCGGCTATATCACAGACATAGGAATGTGTGGACCATATGACGGGGTTATAGGTGTTGACAAAGACATTATCATCAAAAACTTTTTAACCCAACGGCGTTCCCATTTTGAAGTCGCAGCAGGCAGGACCCAAGCCAATGGAGCTATTTTCACCATTGACGAAAGCACTTTGAAATGCACCGGCATCGAAAGGGTTCGCAAGATATACGATTGATTTCACTGCAGGAGGTAATCATTATGGAAATACTAAAAGTATCCTCTTCATCTAACCCAAATTCTGTAGCCGGAGCGCTAGCAGGGGTTATTAGAGACAATGATTGTGCTGAGGTTCAGGCAATAGGAGCGGGCGCGCTCAACCAAGCAATCAAAGCAATAGCGATCGCCAGAGGCTATGTCGCCCCGGGAGGCTATGACTTGGTATGCATTCCCGCATTCACAGAAGTTGAAATCAATGGCAGCGAGCGTACAGGCATCAAACTGATCGTAAAATCCAGATAACGCTTTGTACATGGAACTTTAAAAGCCGGGCAAAACGCCTGGTTTTTTTGTTTGTTTTAACTGCTTTTATGGACAAGATATGCTAATCTTGGATTAGGCAATAGAAGGGCAAACCTTTTTGGAATACTGCCCGAAGCTGTGCAACGAGTTTGCTCAATTTTGGATAACAGCAATCATAATAGCTGGCATGAGGTATTAAAATTGAAAAGTGTAGCAATATTGGGCTCCACCGGGTCTGTGGGCACACAAGCCATCGAGGTAGCCATCAATCTAGGAATGAGGGTATCGGCTATATCAGCTAATGAAAACCTCGACTTGCTCGAGCAGCAAATTAACCGGCTAAAGCCGGAAATCGCCTGCCTGGCAAACAGCCAAAAAGCCAAAGCCCTAGCCCAAAGGATAGGACCCGGGATCAAGACCAAGATAACCAGCGGACAAGCGGGCCTGGTAGAGGCGGCAATCGGCTCAAGCGCAGAAATTGTCCTTGTGGCAACCTCAGGCACCCATGCCCTTGAAGCATTGCATGCGGCTATAAAAGCTTCAAAAACAATCGCGCTGGCTAACAAGGAAGCGCTAGTTTCTGCTGGATCGATAATTATAGCAGAGGCAAAACGCTCTGGCTCGCAAATAATCCCTGTTGACAGCGAGCACAGCGCCATATACCAATGTCTCGAAGGCTCAAATGGCGAATTCGAGAAGATCCTGTTGACATGCTCTGGAGGGCCATTCAAGAATCTTTCTAAAGAAGAGCTTGCCATGGTAGACAGCAAACAAGCACTAATGCATCCCACTTGGTCTATGGGCAAAAAGATCACCATTGACTCGTCCACTTTGATGAACAAAGGCTTTGAAGTCATAGAGGCAAGTTGGCTCTTTTGCGCCCCTCCCGAGAAAATACAAGTGCTTATCCATCCCCAGTCAATTGTACATTCCGCTGTCGAGTTTGCCGATGGCATTGCGATAGCGCAAATGGGAGTCCCCGACATGAGGGGGCCAATCCAATATGCCCTCGCTGAGAAAAAACGAGTCAAAGGCCTATGCGGATCCCTTTCATGGCCAGGGTTGCAATTGACATTTGACGAGCCTGACCTAGAGCGTTTCCCCTGCTTGGCTCTAGCTTACGAAGCCCTTGTCCATGGCGGTTCCATGGCGCTTGCCCTGACAAGCGCAAACGACTTGGCAGTGGACGCTTTTTTGGAAGGGCGTATAGGGTATTACGACATCTATGATGTAAATGCGCAAACCTGCGTTAAAGAGCAGATTGCAGACCCTGCATCGATTGCCCAAGTAATTGAGCTGGAAAAAAGCGCGAAAGCCCGCGCAAAGGGGATAATCGACGCTATTGCCAGCAAAAGGGGGCGATGATCCATCTACACCAACTATCTTCTTGAAGGCTTGGAGAAAGCGAGCATAGATATTGGCGAGAGCAAATCCTTTAAGGCCGAACTGGCTTTGGAGTATATGCGTTTAGTCTTGGCAAAGAACCAGAAAATGAACTTGACATCTATTACTGACCCGCTGGAATTTATAGAAAAGCATATCATCGACTCCTTGGTTGCCCTTGATTATGCCAGAGGAGACATTTCTTTGATTGATGTTGGCACGGGGGCGGGATTTCCCGGTGTCATCCTAAAAATCGCCAATCCATCCCTCAAGCTTGCCCTCCTTGAAGCGACCAAGAAAAAACTTGCGGCAGTCGCCTCAATGGCTGGCCAGCTGGGTATTGGGCCAATAGATTTTTATCCTATGCGGGCAGAAGAGGCAGCCCAGATGAAGGGCATGAGAGAAAAATATGATGTAGCTATTGCCAGAGCTGTTGCCCGGCTTCCCGCGCATCTAGAATACTTGGCAGGTTTTGTGAAGGTTGGAGGCCAGCTAGTGGCTATGAAATCGGGGCAGATTGACGCGGAGATACTCTCGGCAAAAAATGCGGCTAAAACACTTGGTTTTGGCAATATCGAGCTAGCCGAGGCTGCCCTCCCATATTCAGGGGCATCACGAAAGCTGGCTGTCTATACAAAACATGCGCCAACGGACCGCCAATTCCCCAGGCACAACTCACTGATCTCAAACTCTCCACTCTAAAGCCATGGAGCCACATGACGTTGGGCATCCTTTGGGCAGTCGCAATCAGTCAATAAGCCTTGGCGATGCTGAAATATTAAAAGGTGTAAGCTTGTCTGTCGGCAAAAAGAATTTATTAGTGTGATAGGACCTAACGGCAGCTGGAAGAGCACTTTGCTCAAATGTGTGTACTGGGTGCTTCGCCCTACACACGTGGTGGTATATTTGAACGGCAAAGCGCTGGCAGAGTATCCTCTGAAAGAGTCTGCAAAAGAGATGGCGGTATTGTCCCAACATGCAAGCGTCGTTTTTGATTTTACTGTCCTGGAAATAGTGTTAATGGGGCGCTCACCACATAATCGCGCTCTGGAGCGTGACAACGCTGAGGATTACAACATCGCTTGCAATGCGTTGGGCACTGTTGGCCTAAACGGATTCGAGAACCGCCTGTGCGCTACCCTTTCCGGCGGCGAGCGTCAGCGCGTGATGCTTGCCCAAGCTCTCGCGCAGCAAACGCCATGCCTTATTTTGGACGAGCCAACAAACCATCTGGATGTCAAATATCAACTGCAGGTAATGAGCATCATCAAAAGCCTTGACCTTGCAGTGATTGCCGCTGTGCACGATCTGAATATCGCAGCTATGTATTGAGACAAGCTATACGTGATTTGCGAAGGGAAAATAGTGGCTGAAGGTGCTGACTCCAGAGCTGATACACGATGTTTATGGAGTGGATGCGCAGGTAATAAATGACGGCTCTGGCTATCTTTATATCGCGTTCACAAGAATATGAAAGAAGCGGAGGTATGGATGTGAAAAGGATAGCCATGCTTAACTGCCTGAAAGCAAACGAGGTTTGCAGCGGAGCAAGCTGTATGAGCGCATTCAATTACAGGAAAGCTTCATTTATGGATTATGGAGATGAAGAGCAGCACTTGACAGCATTTATGCGATGTGGCGGATGTGATCTGGAGCCTGCAAACTACAAAGGCATGATGCAAAAAATCGAGCGGATTATCCAGGAGGAAACGGAAGTAGCGCATGTTGGAATTTGTACAATAACTCACGAAACCAAGCTAGAATGCGAGAACATCGCAAAAATCATCTCTATGTTCGAGGACAAAGGAATCATTGTTGTCCGCGGGACACATTAGCATAGCAACCCAGCTCGAAAGTGCCATAGCGGCATTCTAGCCAATTTGCCATTATTAGACCTGAACAAAGCTTAAATTTCGATATAAATGCAATCGAATTCAGCCTTCCCCGGAGGGCTTTTTTAGTTTGCGTTGAACGATCTAAACATGCGGAAAAGAATTGGGTAGCTGCTTTTGCTTTGTCATGGCGCTTAGTTCGCTTCAGCACATGGGAAAATACCATTTGGCATTATAAATGTTTTCTTATAACTGTTGATTAGGAAACCTTATTTTCTTGAGTACTTGTAATAATTATGCTATTCTTAAAAAACTATATGGGGCAAACAACCTGGACTCACTCCTTGCCTCTTTTTTCCAATTTTAAGCAAAAGCGCCAAAATTTTTATTTGAGAGGATACCCTGTGCCATGTCCAGCAATTTTATTTTTAACGAAATCGATAAAGACATCGAAAACGGAATTTATTTGGCTGATGAGATCAAGACTCGTTTCCCCCCCGAGCCAAACGGCTACTTGCATGTTGGCCACGCAAAAGCGCTCTACATCAATTTTGCAGTGAAAGAAAAGTACAATGCGACAACCTACTTGCGCTATGACGACACCAACCCAGCAAAGGAAGACATTGAGTACACGGAGGCGATCCAAGAAGATATCGCATGGCTTGGATTCAAGTGGGACCAGCTGCTCTTTGCATCAGACTATTTCGAGACAATGTACGAGCATGCGATTGAGCTGATCAACAAAGGGCTTGCTTTTATTGATGACCAGACAAGCGAAGAGATCCGCAGCAGCAGAGGCTCCCTGGTTGAGAAGGGCACGGAAAGCCCTTGGCGCAACAGGAGCATTGAAGACAATTTGAAGCTCTTTAGAGAGATGAGGGAAGGCAAACATGAGGCGGGCTCCCGTGTCCTTAGGGCAAAGATTGACATGTCTTCCCCAAATATGAACATGAGAGACCCAGTGCTTTACAGGATCCTCTTTGAGAGCCATCCACACACCAATGACGAATGGTGCATATACCCAATGTATGATTATGCGCACCCCATAGAAGATGCAATTGAAAAAATCACCCATTCCCTGTGCTCGATGGAATATGAAGACCATCGGCCTTTGTATGATTGGGTGCTTGACAATATTGACGCCTATAAAGAAAAACGGCCCAGGCAGATTGAGTTTGCCAGGCTAGCAATAAAAGGCGCATTGACAAGCAAACGAAACTTGAAGAAGCTGGTTGACAATAACATTGTGGATGGATGGGACGATCCAAGGCTGTACACTCTCCGGGGCCTTAGAAGGAGGGGGGTCAGCGCCCAAGCTATAAGGAACTTCTGCGCCGCAGTCGGGGTCGCCAAAGCAAATTCAGAGATTCCACGGGAACAGTTGGACTACTATGTCCGCGAAGACTTGGGCAAAACTGCAAAGAGGATTATGGCTGTTGTCAATCCGCTGAAGCTCACCGTGACAAATTACCCTGAAGGGCAAATCGAGATCCTCGATGTGCCCAACGACACATCAGACCCGGATTCTGAAACCAGGCAGGTTGCATTTGGTCGAGACTTGTACATTGAGGCTGACGATTTTGAACAAAACCCGCCAAAAGGCTACCACAGGCTATATCCCGGAAACGAAGTGCGTTTGATGGGAGCGTATTTTGTAAAATGCACCGGCGCCGTTGTTGATGCTGATGGCAATGTGCTCGAAGTTTTGTGTGAGTATGACCCGGAAACCAAATCCGGAAGCGGCTTTACAGCAAGAAAGGTTAAAGGCACAATACACTGGGTCGAATCGACCACTGCCCTCCCAATAGAGACCCGCCAACTCGGCGAGCTTTTAGATCCTGAGAAACCTTCTGGGGATGTGCTCGAGAGGCTGAACAGCAGCTCCTTGGAACGCCTTGACTCCTTTGCCGAAAAATCCCTCGAGGCTGCCAATCCGTCAGACACGTTCCAGTTTGTGCGCTTGGGCTATTACTGCGCTGACAGCACACCAGGGGTTGGAGGCAAGATGGCTTTCAACCGCACCGTCGAGCTAAAAAGCACTTGGAAACCGGAGAAAGCGTAAATGCCAACACGTGTCCTTGCGCAACGGCCAGGTGTTTCCGACACAACTACAGCCAGGCTCATTTCTAGCCAGTTTGGCTTGTCAATGCTTGCAAGCCATATTCTTGTTTCCCGTGGCGTTGCCAGCATTGACGAGGCTGAGCGGTTTTTATCTCCAAAAATGCAGGATCTTCACAACCCTTTCTTATTGTCGCACTTGAGCACGGCAGTTAGCCGGATATTATCGGCAATAGAGAACAATGAGCATGTTTTTGTGCTTGGTGATTACGACTGCGATGGCATTGCCGCAAGTTCAATCATGTGCCTTTTCTTTTCCAGGAGGGGGGTGCAAGCCCATTGCCGCTTGCCCAACAGGTTCAGCGAAGGATATGGCTTAAAGCCCCATATGGTCCAAGAAGCGTTCCAAGCGGGGGCAACTCTGATTGTCACTGTGGATAATGGAATAGCCTCTCATAAAGAAGCCGAGTTGGCAAAATCATTGGATATTGACTTTATAGTGCTCGACCATCATGAGTGCCCCCAAGAGATGCCGGACGCCTATGCTATCGTCAACCCAAAGAAACCAGGCGAAACCTACCCTTTCAGGGAGCTGTGCGCGGCATCTATCGTATACAAAGTTGTCTGCGCAAGCGGTTTGTTGTCGGAGGCAGAGCATAATGAATACCTTGCTTTGGCTGCTCTGGCGACAATCGCAGACATTGTTGACTTAGATGGCGAAAACAGGACAATAGCAACCTTGGGCTTGCAGTGTTTAAATGGGCATGCAAACAAAGGGGTGGCTGCCCTGGCCAGCAATTCCAACATCGATGCCGGAAAAATTGACGAGTCAGCTATATCATTTCGCATAGCGCCACTTATCAACGCCGCTGGAAGGCTCACAACTGCGGACCTGGGCGCAAAATTATTGATGTCGTCAAGCGAAATTGAAGCAGGCCTTATCGCCAAAGAGCTTGCAAAGCTCAACGAAGAGCGCCAGCATATTGAGGAGAAGTTGTTTGAAGACGCCAAAGTTTATGTTGAAACACATAACTTGGTTAGCGACGCTATAATGTTCGTCGCTTTGGAAGGCGCCCATGAAGGGGTAATCGGGATAGTGGCGGGCAGGCTGGCAGAAGCTTATGGGCGGCCATGCGTGATCGCAAGCATCATTGACGGCCAAGCCAGGGCTTCCGCCAGAAGCGCGCGGGGCATCGACCTTTACGAGGCGCTTTGCGCCGCAGATGGCTTGTACAACTCTTTCGGGGGCCATAGCGCAGCAGCAGGCTTTTCATCCGCCCGGGAGGATTTTGACAATATTAAGCAAGTCGTCAACACTTATGCCTGGCAATCGCCTTCCAAAGCGCCATTGATGGAAGCTTATGATGTGGAGACAGAGCTCGCGTGCTTGTCAATGGATACAGCTCTAGAGCTGGGCAAACTCGGTCCATTCGGGCCAAAAAACCCAAGGCCGGTTTTCAAAATCGAGTCAGTGCAAACATCAGGGGCAAGGCTGATCGGCAGGAACAAAGACCACGTCTCCCTCAGCTTTGTTAAAGCTCCGGCAAACTTGCCTGCTGTCGCATTTAAAATGGGATCTGACTTTAGCGCGCTGTCAAGCACAAGAAAGCTTGACGCAGCTTTCTCGCTTTCAATTAACACTTACAAGGCAAAAAGCACTTTGCAACTTGAGCTCAAAGCATTTGCTGAGCATTTTGCCTGCCCACAGGCTTTTTATGAAAGCCAGCTGCGCTATTTTAACACCAACCTTGGCAACTGGAGCTTGTATGAGCCAGATGTGTATGCCCAAGGGGAACTTGAAGACCTGATTGAGCCAGGAAGCGGGAATGTGCATATCCTCTATTCGAAAATGGCTCTTGAACGCGTTGTGCGATACTGTATAGCAAATAATTTGGCTTTGTCGATAAACTATGGGATATTTGAAGAAGATAGCCAAGGCAAGCCTAGCGTTGTCTATGTGTTGGCGAACCCCATAGGCGACTCGCTGCCAGATGCAAGGATAATTGTCCTTGACAAACCCTTTTACTTTGGGTATGAAGAGCGCTTTTACGGGGAGGATGGCGGGGACATCGTGTTTTGCCGATGCCAGGGCTCAGACCCGGCATACGGCATTGACAGGGATTTTGTAGCTTTGGTATATAAGCGTTTAAACTACCTTGAGAGCCTTTCCAATGTGACTGATTCATTTATTAGGCTGCTCAACAACTTTGGCGAGATAAGGGTAGATTATTTCAAACTCTTTTTATGTTTGGAAATGTTGGCTGAATTAGAAATATTGGAGTTCAACTCTACAGACGACTTTCTCTATGTAAAATTTATACCTCAAAATACACAAAAAGATTTAAATTTGTCCAGCATTATGATAGAATTACGAAGGCTTTTGAAAAAAGCCTACGCATAGATAACAAATCTAAACCACTTGGAGAATTATGGATCTATCAAGCAAAATCAGGGTAATTGAAGGATTTCCGATTGATGGCATCAGCTTTAAGGACATTACAACAATCCTTAAAGACAAAGAAGCTTTCTCATATACGATTGATACCCTAGCCGGGCTTGTTGGCGAGGGAATCGACTATATTGCCAGTCCAGAAGCGCGCGGGTTCATATTTGGAACTGCGCTGGCTGACAGGCTCGGAGCTGGGTTCATACCAATCAGGAAACGAGGCAAGCTGCCCGCAGAAACTATCAAGCACGATTATGAGCTGGAGTATGGCACAGACACCCTCGAAGTCCATGCAGACGCTTTTGAGAATGGTGGAAAAGTAGCCGTTGTCGATGATTTGCTTGCCACTGGCGGCACATTGAACACTTGCTGCAAGCTAGTAGAAAAAGCTGGCGGCACAGTCGAGAGGATAGTAGTCTTAATCGAGCTTACCTCCATGAATGGCAGGGAAAAGCTTGAAGGCTATGATATCCGATCAGTGCTCACTTACGACATCTAGTTGTTGACGACTCTGTAGCTCAGCTGGAAGAGCGCTACCTTGACACGGTAGAGGTCATCGGTTCAAGCCCGGTCAGAGTCACCATAGAAACACCAACCCCGGAAGCATCCGGGGTTTTTTGTTTTGCATTTTCAACCTAGGCTCCATGATGCCACCATTCAAATATCCGCTTTTTTATGGAAGATCGACCTGTATACCAGCTTGCCTCCCACCCGTTGGGAGCTCATTAAATCAACGCCTTGGACAACTTCGTTAATTTTGGCGATTTTAAATGGTTTCATTTTGGTGGCCACTTCTCTTGCCAGTGTTATGTGTGGGGAAAAATCCCTATCCTCAATCTCAAACCCGGCTCGGCTTAAATGGCTGTTTAATTCAAAACGCATCGAATCAAGCTCCTTGCTTAGCTCAATCCCTGCCCACCAGATATCCCCGCCTCTCCGCTTGAACAAGCCAAGGCTTCCAATTTCAATGCCAATTGGCGCAAAACTCGTGGATGCTATCGCCGATTTTGCCAAGTTTTCCTGTGCTTGGCTGCATTCTCCAAGGAATGCCAGAGTCAAGTGCATGTTCTCGCGGATGGTGAAATTGCCCTTGGACGAATTAGGCTTAATGCTATCTTGCAATTCCACTAGCCGGTCCAAGGTCCCAGCCTTGAAGTTGATAGCTACAAAAAGACGCATTGCCTTCCTCTACAAATCTTCGCTGCCATATGGGGCTATTACCCTTAAATCCATGTTGGCAGTCATCTTTGCCCTGTTTTTAAAGGACATGCAAAATTCAACAGCGCTTTTATTCTCAAGAGCCTCTTGGGTATAGCCGTTCCTGTCGAACTGGATAGAGTATACGTACTCGTCCTCTATCTCGCCGACTTTGTTTCTACGTTGGGTATAGCCTGACACAACCGCTCTTTTGATCTGGGGTGTTATTGACAATGCGTTGTTTGCCATAAAAGCCGCCATGCCGAAAACACAAGCAGCATAATCGTCTTTTAGCTGTTTTTGGCTTTTCGACGAGGTTCTGGTATTTCCGGCTTTTGTAAACTCCATCTTGGTTTGGGGCAAATCCTCTATCTCCGGCAAGTCAAGGTCTATGTAAAAAGAGGATGATTTGTCAATAAAGGAGTATTGCAGGTCAAACTCCACTGGAAGCTCAATGCCAGAGACCCACTCGCCGAATGCATCCTCAATTTGGGCAGCAAGCTCTGAAGGCTCCACTTCATAGCTGTCAATGCCAAAGCCATCCCCTTCAAACTCTCTTGTTTCAGGTTCAAGGTTAATAACCTCAAAACTATCATCGCCTTGCGCTTCATCTTCTTCTTCGGAAGGATCAAGATGGCTGCTGCCATCATCCTCAACCTCTCCTGTCTCAAGATCAAGGTTTATGTCTTCAAAACTATCATCACTTATCGTTTCAACTTCTTCTTCAACAGGATCCAACGGGCAGCAATAAGAATAAATGTGGATTATCGCATCGCTCTCGGCGTTGAACTCGTCTAATTCTGCTTGAAGCATCTCCATCCGCTCTCTTTGAAGCTCCTCTAATAGCTCGTCATACCTATTTGTTCCTTTTACCGCAGCGACATCTGAGCGCCCCTCCACAATGTCGCCATCATGGTCAAGAATGACTATCTTCTTAAAATCTTCTGTATAAGCAAGTGTAAATTCAGCCAAGAGCTTTTTCAAGTTCTTTTGGGCAGCTAATGTGCCCAGTACGCCCAGTTTTTTATTTGATTTGGTGTTTGACTTTGTTTTAGACAGAATTTTCTTAGGATCCAGAATCTTCTGGCGCGCAGACAAACCAGTTCCAGGCAAACCTGCATTAAGGTAAACTCCTTTTGCGCCAAGGTTGACAGACAACCCTTTCTTGCCAACAGTCGCGCTTACACCGCTCTTTGACACGTTCAACTTGACACCTTTTGCAATAGTGATTTTTTTTTGGAATCTAATGTTCAAAATAATAACCTCAGTTTTTTTTCTGCAAGACATGCTTACAGGTTGATTTTATCACAATCAAGCCGCGGTTACTGTGCAATTTTTAGCTCTATTCAACTAATGATTGACCTCACTGATGCTAACTGGTGAATATTTGAAGAGCTTCGAAAGGTTTGAAACATATGCCTCATATCTGGAGAAACATTGAAATAAAACCTACACAAAAATACTAGAAAAAACAAATCAGGGACTACCCCTTCATGGGGTGGTTTGATAATCGCCCCTATAAGAGGCTGTTTAATATGTCTATTAATGTCGATAAACGGTATGATAACAATAAAAAGGCTATCTACGTTTATATATGAGAAAAAAATATCCAAGCGAAATAACTAGAGACCAATTCGAGATTATCCAGCCATTTTTTGAGCCACAAAGCGACAAGGCAATACACATATGACCTTTATGGTATTTTTTGCGCAATACTATATGTTTTGCGCGAAGGGTGCAGATGGAGGGCATTGCCCCACGACTTTCCGAAATGGGAGGTTGTTTGCTGCCATAATCGAAAATGGGGCAAAAAAAACTACACAGGACACGATAAGCGCAGCGCTTTTGAAAAAGCTTTAGAAGAGCTGGCTATGCCAGAGCGGATTATAAACGGGAGAAGCCCTAGCCCGTCGATGCTGGCCATTGACTCAAAAAGTATTAAAAACGCATTCACAGCAGGCGGGAAAGGCTATGATGCGGGGTAAAAAATATCAGGGGCGAAAGTGCGCTTGGCGGTTGACATTCTTGGGCTGCCCCATGGCATACATGTCACGACAGCAGATTTTACAGACAGGGATGGGGCATAGAGCTGGCTGTAATTAATGCAGGCAAATTCGAAAGCGTCGAGACTGTTTTAGCCGACAGCGCTTATTCAGGGGAGAGCTTTGCAAACACAAATCACTGACCCCCACCTCAGGTGGGGGTTTGGCGTTGGGCCCCTCCAGGGCCATATTGCTAGCAACGCCTAAAGGCGGATTTTACGGGCATATAATACTAACAGCCTCTCAAAGAGGCTTTACTTAATGCCGTCCTCCAGCTTGTCGCTCTCTTCCTGTTGTTTATGTATTCACGTATTGTAGACGCGTTTGCGTTTCCTACAGTCGCCACATAGCATCCCCTTGCCCAGAAATTCCTCCCCCCCCTGCGTCCTGAACTGCGGATGCCTGCCAAATACCATCAACGCGCTCTTGCCTTTGAGATACCCCATGAATTCGGAGACAGCTATCTTGGGCGGAATGCTTACAAACATGTGGATATGGTCAATTGCTACCGCTCCTTCGATCAGTTTGACACCTTTCATTTCACAGAGCTTACTAATGATCTCGCGCAGCGATTTTCTTGCTTCTCCATACATTGCTTTGCGCCTGTATTTCGGTATAAACACTATGTGGCAAGTGCAATTGTACCGCGTATGTATTAAACTTGAGTCGTTCATAAAACCTCCTGTTATCCTTGACTTGGCCCGTAAAACCATAGTCATTATAACATGGAGGTTTTGATGCTTTAGGCAACGACACTTCTTATCCTATTCTCCCCACCTCAGGTGGGGGTTTTAGATCTATCAAAATAACCATGCACACAAGTAATCACTCCAGAACAGCCTTTGCTTGAGCTCCACATTTGCCCTCCCGCAATGGTGACTGTGTTGTTGTTGATTGAAGATGTGCCATTGATTGAGTCAATTTCTTTGACTTTGTCTTCCAGGTCGATTTTGACAAACGAAACCATGCCTTCGCCCAACACCGAGAGTAGCTCCTCTTTTGCCTGACCAGCCTTGGCTTCGTCAAAAACCACTACAGTTTTGCTTTAAGATATCCTAAAATGTATAACACCAATACGAAGGGCCTTCTAGAGGTAAAAATCGCCATCCAGAAGGACTTTCGTATTCTTTTCTAAAAAGGGACTTTTGCGACAGCCCCAACGGTCGTTATAGACTCTAATCTGTTGGTTTTTAGCCTTCAAGCCTGGTTGCTGTCCCACTGCGTTGCCGCTTCCGAAGTCTGATCCCGTACACAAAGCCGCTTATTATGATAAAAACGGCAATAAAAACAGCCGAGTTGCCTGCCATCCCTTTTGCTGCTACACCACCCCACCCCCAGCCTCGCTAGGGAGCAGTGAAATCTGTCGGGGCAATGCATTGACAATGCTTTTGATCTCGGCATAGTCAAAAACCATGTTGCTTCCCGTCCGCTCAAGCCCTAGGCTTTCCCAGTCGGCTGCATGTGGGGCTATGACAGCCAAGTTGCCAATTTCCCCATTGTCGCCTGGATACAAAGCCACCGCCATCTTGAAATATGGCAGCCCGCCTACAAGCAGCGGCGTCTTGTCCTTAATCACGGAGGCATTGTAAGCGGTAGCATAATAGTCTGTGAATTTTGGTTCTGGAGGAAATACATATGCAACGCAGTGATGTCCCAATTCTTCGTCCCGACTTTTGCCTTGTACCCCTCAGGATCTTCCAGCAACGCATATCTTTCCTCTGTGCCGGGTAACAAGCGTGAAATATTGGCGACAAATGTGCACTCCCCTACATGCACCGGCACTTCAAAAATGTATGTGCCCTTCTCCAGCATGCCCTTTAAATCACGTAAATTGCTGGCTCCAAGCACAAAAACATCCGTGCCGACATAAATTTTTTTAGCCATTTGAAAAATCAATATCACGGCTGGTTATTTCTCGTGGAGGTCCACCGAAAAATCCTGGTGTATAAGGCTAGCATAGGACTCATTCACAAAGTTAGCCATTGTCTCGCTGATATACCCGAAATCCATATCCCCAGGATAATCCGGCGATCGGGCCAATACTGGTGCGGAAAACAGGCAGCTTGCCAAGCAGACACAAAGGGCTGCCATAACAATGGTTTTATTCTTCATCATCCAGCCAATCCTCCTCCTCAATAATAATATGTGTTGTTCCACAATGCATTATTTCCGCTTTGAATATTCACACCAATGGCTAGCGACGCATGGGTATACCATGAACGACCATTGCCAGTGCACCAGTACCAGAGGTCGACTATTTGCAAAGTGTTATCGCTGTTGCGGTAAGCATCTGCCACAACTACGTGGTAGGTGGTTGTTCCAATATACCAAATATATATTGCAGAGGACCGGCTAGCTTTAAGATTCGCTAGGCAGTCTGGCGCAGACATAATCCCCTTTGATTTCCACCCCGAACCATAGCCGCTGGTAAAGTTGAGCGCCTTGAGCATATCCGCATGGCTTCCTGTCACGTCTGGCGGTGGTGTTTTGCCCGTGACGTGGGTCACTATTGCATAATGGTCCTTGTATGAAGACGGGGCTAGTTTCCTGTCCACCATCTCCGCGCTCGCAGACCAGCACCACTTGCTGTACGCTTGTTGGACACGCACAACTGTAGCGTAAATATATGATGACGACACAGTGACTGTGCATGTATCGGATTTGTCTTCCACTTTCGCTGTGATGGTCACTTTGCCGGCGGATTTGCCTGTCACAACACCGCTGCTGCTGACTGTCGCGATGCTCGAGTTGCTCGTTTGCCATGCCACTGTCTTGTTTGTCGCGATTGAGTGTGCATGAGCGTGATGTCAGGGGTGCTATTGATTCACCGCAGACGGTTGAAATACACCTTAATTTAATTGGTGAATATATACCGCCCACGATGGAGCGAAAGAAGCCAACGCCCATAGATAAAGCAGAACAGGAAGAAATACTAAAACGGCGCGCAAAGTACCGCAGAGCCTACGAGCGCGGGGTGCAGAAGAAATATTCCGAGCGCACTAAGAACAGGAAACGGGCGCAGTATGACGCAGAAAAAGCCGCCCTCCTTGCCGAGGATTACACGCTTGGGGCGAACTTCCTCACCCCTGCCGCTCTGCCGATGGCGGCGAACCAGTAACAACGAAGCGGGCATTTCGTTTTGAAGTGTCTACTTCTACTATGGAATAACCAGCTTACCTGCCAGTCTATAGACCTGTAAAACTCGTTTAGATGATAAATCCCAGTTAAGCAATTCTGCTTTAATCAAATCGGGAAACTTTTTGCTTATATCTCTTAATGCTGTTCCAACAATGCAGGAATGGATTAACAGCGGTAACGCAAATACCCGCAGAGCTGTCACCGAAGGTTTGAGTATTTGGACGAGCCGCCCATTTTTTAAGGATAATCCCCAAAAAGCTATTGAGTTAATTTCTTCGCTTAAAAATGATGAAAGCGAATATGTCAGAAAATCTGTCGGAAACTTTTTTTCAATAAACTCGTTCAGCATGGTTACGGTGATCTCGGTAAAGTCAGTGTAGCGTTCCACAAGGATGATGAAGCTTTGGCTCTCTCGCTCCCGTTCTCGTACCGCTCAACTGTGGTTTGCAGGGCGGCTATTTCCTTGTTGGTCTGCTGTGAAGCTAACAACTCCAGCACAGATTTCTTGAACGCTTCCTTGTCGGTTTTGGCGTATTCGGCTATGCCTTTCAGCGTGTCGCGCACCAACACAATCACGTTGGCGGTTTCTATGCGGTGTCCAGAGTTACACACAAGACCGCTCCGCTCTATCTTATCCGAACCTTTCGCGTAATTGCCGCATACGGCTGTCGGCTTGTCTTTGCCGTTGTAAACGCGGTGGATATACAGCTTGCCCCCCGCAGTCGGCGCAGTATAGCAAGCCGCTCAACGGGTGGACGTAGCCCCAACCGTTAGGGCGCCGCGGTATGGCTATCTTCTCGGCTGATAGAATACAGCTGATTTGATACGGGCTTTTCCCGCCAAAGACAGCGCAAAGATTCGGCGAACATTGGAGGCGGCTGTTTCGTCCACAATCCATAAATCCTTTCTATCGGGGTGCTTGATATATCCGTAAGGCAGTATGCTCCCCGTTTGCCGCCCCGCCATGCCCTTTGCCTTGAAAACCGAACGTATTTTTCTTGAACAGTCCTTTGCATACCACTCCGACATGAGATTGATTAACGGCGCAAATTCAAGGCTTTCGGGGTATATGGTTGTTGACGGCATAAACCGCACTTCATTTTGACTGAATGTTTCCATAGCGATACCCATTTGAACGTGATCGTGCCCCCATCGGATAAGGTCTTTCATAATGACAACGCCGATTTTGCCGCCCTCGACATCTTCCATCATTTGCGTGTAGCCTGTGCAGTCAATGAAACGCCCGCTTTCGTCATCGTCCGTGTAGTGGCGTATGTCGGCGAACCCGTGTTGCTTCGCGTACTGCTCTAAACAGTGCCTTTTGGCTCTTGATTGAACTGCTGTCCTCGCCGCCGCGCTGTTCGTCCCCGATTGACCGGCGTTCATAAGCGGCTGTCAAGCTAAGAACAAAAAATTCACATGATTTCAAACAAATTCTTCGAAAACTTTAATATTCCCTCGTCACGCATTTTACAGAGTTCATTCGACATCGCGCTCCTGTCAACACAGAGATAATGCGCCATCTCCTCCCGGCTATAAGGAATCGAGAACTTCTTTGCCGCCCCTCTTTGATAGTCAAGGAAACATATCAGTTTTTCTCTGGTAGTCCGTTTGGAGAGTATATCAATCTTTTGATTCAGCGCCAGGTTTTTATGAGCAATCAGTTTCAACATATTTTCGATCAGCCGGGCATGGAATGGACAGGCAGAGCTACAAACCGTGATGATCTTCCTGTAATCAATAAACAGTATCTCAACATCCTCTGACGCTTGTACGGTTACAGGGCTGTGATCGATGCCGGCGCAAGCGAAGACCTCGGCAAAGACTTCCGAAACGCTAAGTTCGGTCAGGATGATGATGTTACCGCCTATACCCTCCTTAATGACCTTCACGCTGCCCGACAGTACCAATCCGACAAAGTTTACGGTGTTGCCGGACAGCAGGATCACATCACCTTTTTTATATGCGGTTGTTCTTGCCGACAGGCAGGACAACATACTCTCAAAGTCGCTGAAAGCGATTCCTTGAAATAAGGGGTTGCTTTTTACTGTGTCGAAAATCTTTTTCAAAATATCACCTTTTCGTTGTTTATACAACAGACGCATTGCATTTATTGTATTATACTGACCTCAATAAATCAAGACGAAAGGGGGAAATTATTATGGTTAGAAAGATACTCAAGATTGACGATGCTAAGTGCAACGGCTGCGGATTGTGCATTTCGGTCTGCCACGAAGGAGCAATCAGCCTTATTGATGGAAAAGCGAAACTGCTGCGTGACGATTATTGCGACGGCCTCGGCAATTGTCTGCCGGTCTGCCCGACAGGCGCCATCACTTTCGAAGAAAGAGAAGCTGCAGAATATGACGAAGCTGCGGTGATGGCAAATATAGCAAGCAAGCAGACCGATATGTTGGCTTGCAGCTGTCCGGGCACTCACCCAAAGACGATTGAAAGGGAAAATTGTTGCGAATCGGTGCAACCACAGACGGCATCTGCCCAGACGAACCTCAACCAATGGCCGGTACAGATCAAGCTCGTACCCATGGACGCGCCGTACTTTAACAACGCCAATCTGCTCGTCGCGGCTGACTGTGCCGCCTATGCCTACAGCAACTTTCATGCTGAGTACATGAAGAACAGGATAACTGTTATCGGTTGCCCGAAACTTGATGACGAGGACTACTCCGAGAAGCTGACAGAATTACTGAAGCAAAATAGCATCAAGTCGGTTACTGTCGCCCGGATGGAAGTACCCTGTTGCGGTGGTATTGAAAGTGCCGTTAAAATCGCACTCCAAAACTGCGGAAAAATGATACCGTGGCAGGTCGTAACCATATCAACCGACGGAAAAATAATAGAAAACTAAGAAGGACTCATCATGTCAATGTTTTGTTTTCAGTGTGAGCAGACCGCGAAAGGGACGGGCTGCACAGTAAACGGCGTGTGCGGTAAAAAGAATGACACCGCCAACCTTCAGGACATACTCACCGGGGAGTTGATTGGCCTCGCCAGAGCCGTTGACGGCAATACACCGGATAAAAGCACCCACAAAGCCGTGATCGACGGTTTGTTCACAACTGTGACCAATGTTAATTTCAACGACGAAACCTTACTCCGCCAGATTGAGATCGTCAAGGAAGAAAAAACAAAGCTCATTCCGCAATGCAGCGATTGTGCTGCGGCTTGTTCAAGGAACGACGCTTATGATATAACCTTGCTATGGGAAGATAACGAGGATATACGCTCCCTGAAATCGCTTTTGCTGTTCGGGATGCGCGGCATGGCAGCATACGCTCATCACGCCTATGCTTTAGGTCACAGCGATGATACCGTCAACAGTTTCTTCTACAAGGGATTGTTTGCGCTCGGCAAAGATAAAACCGCTGATGAATTGCTTGCGCTTTTGATGGAACTCGGCGGCATCAATATGAAATGTATGGAAATGCTCGACACAGCCAATGCTGGCGCTTACGGAAAACCTTTACCCATAAAAGTAAGCTGCAATATCAAACCCGGCCCGTTCATCGTTATTTCCGGTCATGATTTGCACGACCTCAAGCTTCTGTTGGAACAAACCGATGGCAAAGGGATCAATGTCTATACGCACAGTGAGATGCTTCCGGCGCACGGCTATCCCGAATTAAAGAAGTACCCGCACCTCAAAGGCAATTTTGGCACGGCATGGCATAACCAGCAACACGAATTTGAAAGCATTCCCGCGTCTATTTTATTTACAACGAATTGCATAATGCCTGTAAAACCGAGCTATGCCGACCGGGTGTTCACGACTTCGGTGGTATCCTTTCCGGGTATGGTACATATCGGTGATGATAAGGACTTCACTCGGGTCATCGACAAGGCGCTGGAACTTGGCGGTTACAAAGAGGAACACCTAATGACCGGTGTCAATTGCGGCGATACGCTGACTACGGGCTTTGCGAAAGATTCGGTGTTGTCGGTAGCTGACACGGTGATCGAAGCGGTTAAAGTTGGAGCCATTAAGCATTTCTTCCTTGTGGGCGGTTGCGACGGCGCGAAACCGGGCAGAAATTATTACACTGAATTTGTAAAGCAAACTCCGAAAGATACAGCAATCCTCACCCTCGCCTGCGGTAAATATCGTTTCAACGACCTCGACATCGGTGAGATCGGCGGTCTGCCCCGCATTATAGATATGGGGCAATGCAACGACGCATACAGCGCGATCAAAGTAGCGGTCGCTCTGTCTGAAGCCTTTGGCTGTGGCGTGAATGATCTACCGCTGACTTTGGTGCTGTCATGGTACGAGCAGAAAGCGGTATGCATCCTGCTAACGCTGCTTTCGCTCGGTATCAAAAACATCTATATCGATCCGAGTCTGCCGGCGTTCATATCGCCCAACATACTGAACACGCTGGTGGAAAAGTTCAGCCTTACACCGATTTCAACACCGGAAGCTGATTTGAAGAAAATATTAGGTTAATGAAGTGCGCGCTGCCGACTATTTAAAACCAGCAGCGCACATTTTATCAGTAGAATGCTTATTTGCACTGTGGATTCTAGAGCTTACTAAAAGTACGTATTAACGTTATAAAACTCTCTATAATGAAGCATTTTAGGATTAGCGAAAGCCCAAATTATCACTTTTACGACTTTTTCAAGCAAGTCATATGGGGGATTAGTGACAAGCGCAAACAAGTTCAAGTAGCCCTGAATATCTTCTCGCAGGAAGCCGCTATGGGCATTCAAAAACATTTTCATTATGGCGTGGGCGCGGTTTACAGGGTACAATGGATTCTCTTTGTCCATCAAGCCTTACAAGTCCCTTGAGGCATAGCTGATGCTATTCAAAGAGAGTTCTTCCACAAGCCTTTTATGGGATTTCTCTTTGTAGTGTATGATGGTAGAATTTGGGGCAATGCGGCCCCCAAACGTTTCGAAGGTTTTCTTTTGGGAAGGCTTGCCTTTCCCCTCTTCCAAGAATACTGTGTTTATGCCGTCCGTAGCGACACCAATACGAATTTGGTTGTTGGATATGCCTCGCAATTTGCTGCCGTCCTGCTTGCGCACGATGTCAGGGGCCCGGACTGAATAGTAGGTTTCGCCTAGCCATATAGTTCCGCTTAAGACAATGTCTTCCTGGGAGCCCTCTATTGTGAGGAAAAGTTTTTGCAGCCAGTCCTTGTCACCCTTGCGATGCTCGCATCATCCTGCCCAGTGCTTGCTCATGGGCAGGCCGACAGCTATGAGGAGACTGGTATTTATGATATTTATGACGATGCCAGCGAATATGCAGCCGATGCCGGAGAGGCAGAGATCGTCCATGAGATAGAGGAGATGCGCGACACCCAGTCAAAGACCTATTTGCTTAGCGACGGGCAGCGCCAAACTGTACTCTATGCCGTGCCCGTCCATTACCTGTACGATCGCGCCGGCATCAAAGTCCACGAAGCATGGCAGCTATTCGCTAAGGAACAAGGACAATTTCTTCTCTGCGCACTTTGGGGACTCGACGGCACGAACGGCGCGGGGCGCCCGGGGCTAGGGGAAGGGGTACGCGGTGCTCCTGGAGTTCGGGGGGCATGAGTTCGCCTTCAACCCCGCCACAGAGAACGGCACGAAGCCAAGGCAAATGAAAGGCTCCGGCAGGAGGAAAGCGGTGTCAGCCCACATGGAACAACAAGCCGTCCAACACAACAGCGTCAGGCTCATCCAGGGCGGCGCACAGCGGCAGCAACTGGTATGAGATGCCGGTGACATCGATTGTGCAGCAGTAGGTGAACAAGACAGCCACAAACTACGGCTTCACAATCATGGACACCAACGAGTCCAGCAACAGCGTCTGGCACACGTGGTACTCCTCTGATGCCCCGTCACCAAACAAGCCTGAGCTGCGCATCACCTATTCGGGAGCTGTGAACACACCGAAAGTAGACGTGCCCTCCACAGGCGTCCAGATCAGCCCGAAAACACCAACACCGACAGTCGGCATCAATGCGCAAACAACGCTGACAGCGACAGTGTCGCCTTCAAACGCGACAAACAAAGCTTTGACATGGAACTCGAGCAACGAGAAAGTTGCGACAGTCAGCAACGGGGTTGTAAGGGGTGTATCCGCTGGCAGGGTGACCATCACAGCGAGGACGTCAAATGGCCGGTACAACACATGCACGGTCGAGGTCAAGGCATCGAACGTGCCAGTCACAGGCGTCTTTATGCACCCGACAGAAGTGACTGTAGGCATTGGGAAGAACATAACGCTGAAGGCGTGTCGCCTTCGTACGCAAACAAAGTGGCGACAGTCGACAGCAGAGGTATTGTTACTGGAAAGGCTGCTGGCATCACGACCATTGTAGCGACGGCTGGGGCAGTTCGCCACATGACCTGGGGGAAGAGCGATAATGTCGTTACCTTTCAATTGCTCATAAGCTTGTGTGCTTTTGATTGTGCTGGTCTCCACAATGGTGTAACGTGACAAGTATTTGTTCACTTGCTCTTCCGGGCCCAAAAACACCTCCAGCACAACATCAGCCTCCCTGTATGCGCTTTCCAGACCCATGCTTCCAGAGGCCATGCTTATGCCAATGCTTTCAGAGGGCGCCGTAGTGTATTCATCGCGGCATCTTTTCCCGAGCAAGCCGCTGGCCTCGGCCTTCTTAGCCTCATCAATCAGCTGCTCGAGAGAGTATTTTTTCCCGCTTATTTCTGCTGGCATGCCCTTTTGCACATAAAAATCTTTATCTACTGATGTGTATATGGTGTGGGGATAATAGAGGCTGTCAGATCCGAAAAGGATGAGGTGGGCTTCCATACCGATTATGTGCCGCCCCTTCACCAACTCCTCATACACTATTATTTCTCCTGGCGCATAGCCAGCATAGTATTCAACCACTTCATAGCGCAATTCGTATGCGCCGAAGTCGTTGAACGGCTCCATGCCGCCAACGCACTTTCGCCCCTGATATTTTTTTTCCCCGCATCATAACCTTTCTCGTCTGCTGTAAATGCGTGGCTCGTGCTTTGTCGCTATGACGCCAAAGACTTCGAGTTTGGGGTTGATGGCTCCAGGATGTCGTTGATTGTGTCCAAAACTGTGTTATGCCACGGTATGCGAGGTAGTCCGTCTTGACGCACAGTGCTACTTTGTCCGAGCAGGACAGGGCGTTTATCGTCAATATTGACAGCTACGGGGGGCAGTCGGTGAAGATGAAGTCATAATCCCCCCTCACAGGGCGATCGCGCGGTCAAGGATCCTCTCGCTGTTCGTCTTGGAGAACACCTCCATTTCCAGCGCGGCAAGGTCTATTATTGAAGACAGCAAGTACAGGTTCCCGGAGACCGGGAAAACGCACTTTCTGATGTCGGAGGATCTGCTGTCCTTTAGCAGGGTGACAATGTTGTCGGTGAAGTCGGCAGGCTCTTTGGAGAAAAATGGCAACCGGCTATGAATAGTATATAAGAGGTTTTTATGCGATTGGGTGAATTGCAAAGTAAATTCCATTGTTAGAAACCACAAAAAGTGAGCGATTTGCTTCCAGTTTGGAAGCATTTTTTATGTCTTTTGGTCTTGAAATACAAGTGCAAAGCGCATAGAATGGTTTCAAGGGCACTATAAATAGGCATAGCAAACAAAGGCAAAACGGGCCGAGTTTTCATCCTGTGAAAGACTAAGATCCAGTTTCACCCATGGCAGAATTTGTAAATAGTTGCAGAAACCCGAGGAAATATTTTGCAATTATTTATTGTCACAGATCAATTTTCGAACCAATGCTGGCATGTGCGGCGCAAGCTCTGTCAAGACTCTGCCGTTTTCCTAGCCAGCAAATAAGGCATCAAAATGGCTTCATCCCTTGGGACGGCTTCAACCATAAGCAACTTAAGGGCTTCATCGCCATAAAGGAATGAAAACATTTCCGAAGGTGTCCTCCCGTTCAGGGAGCGCCTTGGGGTGGAGTTGACGTGTGGGAACATCAACTCCACAAGCTCCTGGGCGGGGAAGCCCAGGTCCAGCCCGTTTGGCAAAATGCCTCTTATGTAGTTGCGGGTGTTCTCCACATAGGGCTTCTGCTGGGGCTGCTGGGGGCCGCAATAGAAGACGCGGCTTCTTGCCAGCCCTTCCCTGTCTTGCTCAAACAGGCTCCAAGTTTCAAATTCGCTTCCGCGGCCTGTGAACAGCAGGGATGCGGTTTTGCTGTAAAGCCCGTTGCCAAAGCCCGTTGCCAAGCCGCTCTTGGAGCAAGTCCATGGTTGCAGCCATGGACTTGCTAGTGCGGGCCTCATGCAGGAAGCCCGCCACCAGCCCTGTGCCGCAAAACTGCAAAGTTTGCAAATACGGGCCGGAAGGGCTGTTGTAGACAGTGTCCATTCCTGTTGCCGGCACATCCGGGTTCTCTTCACAAAACTGGAGGCAGCCCTTGTGCCGTCGGCCTTCGAAGTGTTTCGGGCCGTTTCTTTTTTTGAGGGTTTTCCTTGGCCTCCTGCCCGCTTTCTCCTTCAAGGAGAAGCTGAATAGCCCAAAATCCTCAAACAGGCTGGGCTCGATGTATGTGTAGAGGGACCTTTGGCTGGCGGGGATACCCCTCTTGTGGCTGGACATTATCTGGCAACCAGGCTGCCCTTGCTTGAGCAGGGGGGCGGTTTTCTCCCCTATTTCTTTGCGTTCCTCCTCTGAGAGGTTGAAGCCCTCCCTGGACCCGGAGAGGGTCTTCCCATAAGCCGCTTGCGCTTTCTTTGCGTCATAAATGTATTTGTCGATGCGGCGCTTCTTGCCACCGCAGTTGTTGCATGCGCCAGGCAGGCGGTCCCTGAACTTGCACCCCTGCTCCACAAAATCCCCGCATTTGACACCGGCGCACCCTTTGCGGCACTTTTTTCTGTTAGCGCAAACAGATGGGCTGTTGAAAGTGTTGCGGGGCTTGAGGATCCTGTGCTTCATGACCTCTTTCCCTATTGTTGAAAGGTCTTTGTTAAGGATCCGGGCAATGTCCGCCTTTGTCCTGCGGTTTTCAATGCTTGTCTCAATTGTCTTGCGGTCATCGTATGAGAGGTGTTTGTGGTTAATTGTTGGCTTTTTGACTGGCATGTGTTGTCCTTTCCGGATCTCCGCACATGCAGCATAAGAAAATGGAAGTTAGTTGTAAATATGCGACTGGAATTTTGTGAAAGACTAAATTCTATTTGGACCTATCTACAATGGAACAATCCATGATAGCCGCAATCACCACCAAGCATGAAAATACGCAGCCAGTGGCAGTTAAATGTATAAAGCAATCCGGCAAAGATGATAATGCAAAAAGCAGAGGCAGAAGTTGCAGTAAAATTGTTGGCAAGACCACGTAATGGAACATAACTTGATGGCCTTGGAGCGCCGCCAAATGCCGCCTTGCATCTTGGATGTAGGAATAGCGCGGGCACTAAACTCCATACCCGCCCCGGGCCACACAACTCTGCAAAATTATTTTTGTTGGAGGCATCCAAATGAAAAACATCCTAGAGCAAACCATTTACGATATCTGCTGTGGCATGGATGTCCACAAGGACACTGTCACCGCTTGCATTATCAAGACACGCAGCCCGTTGGCAATAGAGCTTGGCCAATCAACGGTCGAAGCGGAAATCCGCGAGTTCAAAACATTCCGCGATGACTTGGGGCAGCTGCGGGGATGGCTGGTGTCTGAAGGCTGCCGGCATGTGGCAATGGAGAGCGCGGGCGTTTATTGGCTCCCTGTGTGCGATGTGCTTGAATGCGCGTTTGATGGCGATATGAATATCCTCGCCACCAACGCGGGGCATATGCGCAATGTGCCAGGCAAAAAAACAGGCATAAACGACGCCGAGTGGATCGCGATGCTCCTTAGGGCAGGCTTGCTGAATGGCAGCTTCGCGCCCCCGGCTGGCATAAGGGGGCTGCGCCAGCCAACCCGCTGCCGCAAAAACATTGCGCAGGACATTTGCACCCAAAAGAACCGCACAGAAAAGCCGCTACAGCAAGCCGGGTCCAAATTATCCACATTCCTGCCTGGCGTGTCCGGCGTCTCCGTCAGGAGCCTGCTTGGCGTGCCCGTCCGCAACGGCCGCCCCACCCCTTTTGATGTCGAGAGCGGGACGAGGCGGTTGCCAGCAGCGGAAAAGAATGGGGTCAAGCTGTCAATCAACGGCCGCATGTCCGGGCGCCAGCAGCGGTTTTTGGAAATGCAGCTGGCGCTGCTTGACAGTTTGCAATCCCGCATGGAGGCTGTTGAAAGCTCCATAGCAAAGCTGTCATCAAAATTCATCGAAGAGATACAGCTCCCCGGCACTATCCCAGGCATAGCCACAGTTTCGGCGACATCCATCATAACAGAGACCGGCACTGGCATGGGCAAGTAGAACTTCCTCAAAAGTGCTGCGCTCATCGTGTTCTGTGTAGTTTTTTTGCCCCATTTTCGATAATGGCAGTAAACAACCTCCCATTTTGGAAAGTCGTGGGGCAATGCCCTCCATCTGCACCCTTCGCGCAAAACATATAGTATTGCGCAAAAAATATGTGTAT
>WRIE01000007.1 GCA_009782875.1 Eubacteriaceae bacterium
CTTGAACCGTTATTGCTCCCTTTTTTCGTTTGTGTTTGGAAATGCCGAAGATGCAGCCGACAAGATATTTGAACTGGTGACTGCATGTGACGACTCATTCTGGACTAGCGCAGAAGTCGAATCTATCGGACTGCTTTACCTATAAAATCAACACTATTTCCGACTATCACCATTCAATTTGGGATTTTTGCCCTATTGAGTAGTTGCCAGATCCTATCTTGAGCTATTGATTCAGGCATTCATTATGCGTTTTAGATGTATGCGTTTTAGATGGCTTTAAGTTGACAACACAGACCTGTGAAGCTATAATACGTTTAAAAGTCAATGTTTGGTGATTGTTTTTGTTTTTGCAAATGTTGCCAATGTGTATTGGCTGCAGAAACTAAAACCGGGGGAACTTAATTATGAATGCGTCAGATTTGATCGTTGCAAAAAAAGAGCTTGGAAAAATCCAAAAGGCTTTGGGAAAAGAACTAGCCAAGGGCAAATATAAAGATACAGTCACGATCATAGAGCTAAAGAAAAAGATCAAGGCGAAAAAGATTGCGGTTGGTGACATAACCAAAAGCATGTTGCTCCAGCTTGATACAGAGTAGTTGCTAAAAGCTCAGAAATGGGCTTTTTTATTTAATCAAGACAGCGAAACTTTTCAAATAAACAAATTTATGTTCAAGCTTTGAGCGCTGTACAAAACGCTTCCTCTACCGGTTTAGCGCATCAACGGGGATAAGAACCAACAAGGCTCAACTGGGCATCGGCAAGCTTGCATGGTCTTTTATGCATCGTGTCTAAAAAAGCAGGCGGATTGCCGGGCTCGTTATAAATAAAGTAGAAAACTCAAGCAGGTGAAAAATGTTTAAAATCAAGTTATTCAACCAAATCGATGAAGTCGGCCTAGCAAGGCTTCCAGAGAATTTCGAAATTGTAGAAACAGACGATTATGATGGTATCATCCTTCGAAGCTTCAAAATGGATGACAGCCAAGTTATTCCATCCCTAGCGGCTGTCGCCCGCGCAGGAGCCGGTGTCAACAATATTCCGATCATCGACTATGCAGAGAAAGGCATTGTCGTGTTCAACACCCCTGGCGCAAATGCCAATGCAGTTAAAGAGCTCGTAATACTTGGCGCGCTTCTCGCGTGCAGGCAAGTTGCAGCAGGTATACAATGGCTAAACAGTGTTGACCCATCCGCAGTTGAAGTAGACAAGCTTGTTGAGGAGCAAAAAGCCCAATTTGTGGGACCTGAAATACTCGGCAAAAAGGTCGGTGTGATTGGTTTAGGCGCAATTGGCGTTTTGGCTGCAAATGCTTTTGCCGACCTCGGCGCTGATGTCTATGGCTTTGACCCGTTTATTTCCATTGAACATGCGTGGGGTCTTAAATCTGATATACATCGCGCAAATAGTATGGAGTCCATATTCACAAGTTGCGACTTTGTGACATTGCATATCCCGTTTACCGACACGACAAAAGAGATCATAAATGCGGATTTGCTATCCCAAGCAAAACAGGGAATTAAAATCCTGAACTTTGCCAGGGCAGAGCTAGTGGATGATGCAGCTCTTCTTGAAGCCATCGAGTCCGGAAAAGTAGCTGTGTACGTCACAGACTTCCCCAACAATAATGTTGCTGGAAAGCCTGGCGTTATAGCAATACCTCACCTTGGCGCATCAACCCCTGAAGCCGAAACAAATTGCGCGATAATGGCGGCTGACCAAATAGCGGAGTATCTTGACAGTGGCAATATAATCAACTCTGTAAATTATCCTGATTGCACCCTTGGAGCATTGACAGGAAAAGCAAGGCTTGGGTTAAACCATAAAAACATGCCAAACATGATCGGGCAAATCACAGCCGTGCTCGCAGTCGGCAACTTGAACATAGCCAACATGATTAACAAGAGCAAAGGCGAATTCGCTTACACCCTCATTGATATCGACGAGGAGTTTGGCGATGATATCATTGACGCCCTAGAGAAAATTGATGGAGTGCTCAAAGTCAGAAAACTTGGATAATGGTGAAAGTAGCTATTATCGGGGGAGGGGCGTCAGGGCTCGCAGCTGCATACGCTGCGGGCATGTCTGGCGCCCAAGCTATCCTTTTTGAAAGAAATGAGAAACTAGGCAAGAAAATCTACATCACCGGAAAAGGCAGATGCAATTTCACAAATGTTTCAGAGGATTTTTTTGGCGGGGTATATGAAGGCGAGCGCTTTGCACGAAGCGCGCTCAGCTTTTTTGATTGCGGATCTCTTATTTCACTCATTGAGTCAGCAGGGGTGCCGACAACAATCGAGCGGGGCAACCGCGCTTTTCCAATGAGCGGGAAGGCTTCTGACATAACTAAAGCTTTTGTGCGCTTGATACACCGAATGGTTGATGTCAGGCTCAACGAAGATGTAGAAAAGGTTGAAAAAATCGAAGGGCTAGGCTTCAATATCCATGCATCAAGTGGCATTGTCCTGGTTGACTCTGTCATACTGTGTTGTGGAGGCGCCAGCTATCCGTCAACAGGTTCTGATGGAAAAGGCTATGGGATCGCGATGAGCTTTGGGCATTCATTACAGGAAATTTCTCCAGCGTTGGTCTCGCTGGTATCAAAGGAAGAGTGGCCCAGGCAACTTTCCGGATTATCTCTAATTAATGTCAAAGCATCTCTTTTTGATGGCAATAAACTAATTTTCGAACAGGCTGGCGAGGCTTTGTTTACCCATACTGGCATATCTGGACCTTGCATTCTTTCTGCCAGCTGCCATGTGAAAAACTCGAGGGAGTATACAGTTGAGATCGACTTGAAGCCATATATCTCTGAAGAGGAGCTTGCATTTCGCCTTGAGAAGATATTTTACAGCCCTGAGAATAAAAACAGGCAAGCCAGGCATTCCTTGGAAAAATCTGTGCCTAAAAGGCTTGCGCCAATTGTACTTATCTTAACGGGCATCGATGGAGAGCAAAAATCCTCCGCCCTCGCCCCAAAGAGCTTTTTGGCGATAGCCCAAACTATTAAACGCCTTCGCATAACTATATCAGGCAAGGGCAGATTCACTGAAGCCATCATCACCGACGGAGGAATAACAGCTAGCGAAGTGCACTCGTCAACAATGGAGTCTAGGCTTGTTAGTGGGTTGTACATTGCAGGCGAGATGCTTAACTGCCATGGATATACTGGGGGCTATAACTTGCAGCTTGCGTTTTCAACAGGCATCTTGGCAGGAGCGAGTGCAGGGAGCGGCAATTTGCCAAAAACTGTAAATCTATTCCCGATATAGTTATACTTCCTGGTGGTGTATCCTAAATTTCTTTTAGAGCTTTTTTATTGCTACAAGACTTTGCAAGTTGAAGCAGCCAAATTCTTCTGAAGTAAGGATTTTATCCTGTCCATGTTTGCCAACCATTGCGTTGTAGGCAAGCCATAACTGCAACAGAATGGCTCTTTGCCTCTAGCATTCAGCCAAAGCATGCCAGCCAGTATTTATCAATTCCGGCCTCTTTCGTTTATCAGGCTTGCAAATTCATAATACTCGACTGCCATAATTCTCGCCGCAACCTTCCGAAGCAACATTCCATTTTGTTTTTGCTGGTGAATATGTTGCTTTAATGGCGCCTTTTTTTTACCCATCAATGGTTGACTGCATTTTAAGCTTAAAGCTGCAGTCCCTAAAAAACAGTTGGCAAATGCAGGCGCATTTGATTTGCTGTATGTTTGGCTATTTGCGGATGAAGGTTCTATGAACCAACAAGGTGGACACTTTATGCCATTTCAATGCGCTTATGAAACTATAGCAGGTCGCAGCGAGGTATGGGCAAGTGAAACCATAGTGGTTGAATTATAGAGGTGACAGGGGATAGAGTGAAATGGAAGTTTGAATCCTGCAAAAGCCTTGCACACAGTTAAACAGCCAGGAGCTGCTTAATAATACGGTTCCTGGCTGTTTTAGCCAATTGATGGCTAGCCTGCTAATGGCCTTCGTACAATTGGATTTCAAGGCCGTTCAGGTCTGTAAAGAAAGCGAATCTGGAGCCTGTTATGTCGCTGTGGGCGATTCCCCGCTCCTCCAGCATAGCAAGTTTTTCGTCTAGATTATCTACAGCGAATCCGATAGTGACGCCTTTTGAGTTGATTGGTAGGGCATTGTCGTCTTGTATCAGCTCAAATTTGGTCTCATCTTCTCCCAAAAAAAGGATATCCCCATTGGGCCTCTCAATTTTCCTCGAGACGGTCAATCCTAAAAGCCAATTATAAAACTCAAAAGTCTCATTTAGCTTTGATGTGTGGATAGTTACATGTGCAATCATAATTCTCTCTCTCCTTTCGCTAAAATTGCCGAGAACCTCCGCCTTTTATAATAGGAGGCGACAGGTGGATCGGCATGGTATTTCTTTGGTTTTTAATTCAGGACCATAATGCAATTCCCTCTTGTGCTTGGTAAACGTTTAATCTTTTGTTGGCAACTGCTTATATGGTTTTACCGATTTGGTTAGGTACTCGCTGGATTTCAAAGGCGTTTTGAAGTGGATGATTTGGCTTATGTCTTGTCCTATACCCATTATAGCATAGCCCAAGAGCAAGGCTGTTATTACTTCCCATATTTTTTGAATAGTTTCTCAAATGATCAAGCCGTTTAACCTAATACCATTAAAGGAAATTAATTCGCTGACTATCTTTTGGCTTTCTGGCCAAAATATAGCCAGTGAAACATTTTTATGATGTAAATACTGGATGAAATGCATTATAGGATGCATAAACCTATTGCTCTTGTCAAAAATAGAACTGAACATACAAATAGCAAACATTGCCAATCGGAGGATTTATGTCAAGAAGAAGAAATTTTACAGCGGCAGCGCTAATAACAGTATCATTTATTGTTATTGCAGCGGTTATTTTTTTCAGCGTTGGAAGCCGCAATAATAGAGAAAATGATGTCGCTGAACAAATCGTAGGGGAAGGGTTGCCAGGGATTGAAGAAATAATCAAGGTAGAGCCTGATGTGCCTGAAGTGGTTGATAGCCCGCAAACTGCAGAAGTAAATGATATGGGGGAGAGCCCGGCAGAAATCCAACAAGCTGCCGATAGCGTAGAAGCAAGCGGGCAAATCGAAGCTGCTGCCCAAAACAATGTAGCCCAAGAAACGTCTGCACAAACGCTTGTAGACACAAATAAAATGGTCAACCCAGTTGGCAGCAACGCAGTGACAATGAGCTACAGCTTGAATGGAAGCCCTGTGTATTCCAAAACTTTAGCTGAGTACCGGTCCGACCATAGAGGGATAGATTTGAAAGCAGACTTTGGAGCCCCAGTAAATGCGGCATATGAAGGAAAGGTTGTTTCTATCCACAATGACCAATCGCTAGGCTTAACAATCCGCCTCGAGCATGGAGGCAATATCTTCACAGAATATGCCAATTTGGATCCTGACAGTATAGCTGTCAGCATTGGACAGACTGTTGAGCAGGGAAGCCAGATTGCGAATGTTGGCAGGAGCGCAGTTGTTGAAATATCAGATCCTGGCCATCTCCATTTCGCATTGCTGATAAGAGATATTTTTACAGATCCTGCACCATACCTTGGAATAAAGTAGCTGCAATTAATTAAATAAAGCACATGAAAAAAAAGAGAGGCCAATGAAGGCGAGCCCTTCCTTGGCCTCTAAATATTCTAGTCTTCATCTTCGTCAGGCAAAATAGCGTTGTGGTACACATCATTTACATCATCGTTGTCGTCGAACATATCCAGCATTTTTAAGAACTTTTTGAGCTGCTCAGGGTCTTCAATGGCTGTCTCAGTTGTCGGGTTCATGGCTATCTCTGCCGATACAGGTTTGATGCCTGCATTTTCTACCGCCGCCAGCAAATCGCTGAACAACTCGGGCTCTGCAGTGAGGGCATACCCTTCTTCGTCAGAGTCGAAATCAGATGCGCCTGCGTCAAGCGCCAACTCCATTAGGGCATCCTCGCTTATGTCAGGGCTTGGTGAAACCAGAATAACCCCTTGCCTGTTAAACAAGTATGAAACACAGCCGCTAGTCCCGAGGTTGCCGCCATTCTTGTCGAAAATATACCTCACATCGCCAGCAGTCCTATTTTTGTTGTCAGTCAATGTCTCGACAATGACTGCTATGCCGCCTACACCATAGCCTTCATATGTAATATTCTCAAACTGCCTGCCCCCAAGCTCCCCTACGCCTTTTTTGATAGCGCGGTCAATATTGTCATTTGGCATATTGTTGGCTTTTGCTTTGGCAATAGCTTCTTTGAGCCTCATATTTGTGCCTGGGTCCGGTCCGCCTTCTTTGACAGCAACAGATATCAATTTGCCGATCTTTGTGTATACCTTGCCTTTTATCGCGTCCTGCCTGCCTTTTTTATGTTTGATATTTGCCCATTTTGAATGGCCAGCCATGAGTGCCTCCGAAAAGTTATTTTGGTTGTATGCCGAATAGATTTAATTTGTGTAGCCCAAATGGAAAGCCCGCAAGTTGACATCAACATAGTTTGGTTTAATGTTCTTCTTGATTGCATCTTCCCATTCATCTGGAGCCATCTCCATGCGTTTGGCCAGCGCGCCAAGCAATACGACGTTCATCGTCATAGCTTCACCAGCTTCCAATGCCAAGTCATATGCGGCCACAACTGTAGTGTCAACGCATCTGGCGATTCGCTCAATGACATTGGGCGGGTATTCGGCAGTTTGCGCAAGCACCCCAACAGGATCTATCCTGAAGTCATTGACTACCACTGCGCCATCAGTCTTTAAATACGCCAAATTCCGCAGCCCTTCAAGCTTCTCGAAAGCAACAAGCAAATCTGCGCTGCCTAGCTCGATTACTGGGCAAGCCACATTTTCGCCATATCGTATTTGGGATGAGACGCTTCCGCCTCTTTGGCTCATGCCGTGTATCTCGCTCATTTTCACATCATGGCCTGCGTCCATCAAAACATTTGTCAAAAGTTTGCTGGCAGTGATTGTTCCTTGGCCGCCTACGCCAACAAGCATTATATTTTTAACGCTCACTAATTATCCTCCTTTAGCACTATAGCTTCTGAAGGGCAAATTTGGGCGCATATAGAGCATCCAACACAGCTGTCGTTGATTGACGCCAACATCGTGTCGTTGTCTACACTGATTGCGGGGCAGCCAGCAGATAGGCATATCGCGCAGCTGCTGCATGCATCTTCGTCGACTGTATACTTTTCTGTATACGCGCCTGTAAACTCGGTATTGTCAGATTCGGTCATCTTCTTGAGGACACATGGCCATCTGGTTATGATAACAGACGCTTCGTCTAAAGAAACTGCCCAGTCCAGGGCTTGTTCAACTTCATCCAGCATATTCGGGTTCACTGTCTTAATATGTTTGATGCCTAATGCTTTCGCTATTGCCGTCAAGTCTGCTATGGGCGCATCACCCATTGAGGCATTGAAACCGGTGCCTGGGTTGTGTTGGCCGCCTGTCATAGCTGTGATCCTGTTGTCGAGTATTATTGTGACTACTTTGGAGTTGTTGTAGGCCACGCTCATTAACGAGTTTAATCCTGTGTGCAGGAAGGTAGAATCCCCGATAATGGCTACCGCCCTCATTTTTGAGTCGAACATGTCAAATATTTTTTGGGCTCCATGGGCGCTGGATATGCTTGCCCCCATGCAAGTCACTGTGTCGATGGCGTTGAATGGAGGGGCGTATCCAAGGGTGTAGCACCCGATATCTCCTGACAAGAATAATCCATCACGGCCCCCCAAGGCGTAGAAGAGCCCTCGATGGGGGCATCCTGCGCAAAGGGTTGGCGGCCTTGGCGGCACATCTTCCAGAGAGTGTTTCGGGCCGGACAGCTCTTCACCGTAAAAAGCGAGCCTGATCCGCTCTGGAAGCATCTCGCCTTCAGTGGGGAATAGCTCTTTTCCAATTGCCTGGATCCCATATGATTTGATCATTGTCTCCATAATCGGATCATTCTCTTCAAGAACGTACAACTTGTCAACTTTTGAGGCAAATTCTTTTATGTTGTCAAGAGGCATGGGATGAGAAAACCCGACTTTGTAGTAAGACGCGTTTTCCATAAAAATTTCTTTGGCATAGTCAAAACAGACACCGCTGGCGACAATGCCTATAGCGGTATCATACATTTCTGCGTAATTATAAGCGGTGGCAATAGAGTATTTCTTCAACTTTTCGTTGCGTTGCAATAAGTTGATTCGCAATTGTCTGGCAATTGCTGGAACAGTAACATATTTTTCCTGGTTTTTCTTGAAGGGAATGTTGAATTTTGATTTTGGCTCCTTAAGCTCGACAATTGATTTCGAATGGCAAACCCTGGTAGTCATTCTGATGAGCACAGGGACATCAAAAGTCTCGCTTAGCTCAAAAGCGGTTTGCATCATATCATAGCATTCTTGTGAGTTTGACGGCTCAAACATAGGGACATTCGCATGGTATGCATAATGCCTGTTGTCCTGCTCGTTTTGGGATGAGTGCATTCCTGGCTCATCGGCTGTTATTACCACAAGGCCTGCGCCAATTCCTGTGTAAGCATTTGTGAAAAAGGGGTCTGCTGCGACATTCAAGCCAACGTGCTTCATGGAAGCCATAGCTCGGGATCCAGCTATTGCAGCGCCGATTGCGGATTCCAAGGCGACTTTTTCGTTAGGCGCCCACTCGGCGTAGATTTTATCGCTCTGGGCTGCTAGTTCTTGGAGTATTTCAGTGCTGGGTGTACCGGGATAGGCAGAGGCGAAACAAACGCCAGCGTCAATGGCTGACCGCGCAATTGCTTCGTCTCCTGTCAAAAGCTGCTTCATTAGTCACCTCGAAAATACGGTAATTGTTGTTGTGTTGAAAGCTGCTCCAAAAAAAGATATTTGCTTCAAAAAAATGCGCTTACTCAAGTGCTGGAGGCAAAACAATTTTTGGCAAGTTATTTGCATTTAAGCAATAGTAATATAAAATAGAAGTTAACTTGATAGCTTATTATGACTCTAGATCATTATAGTTTATTTACAGCTTTGCTGCAAGTTCTATTCTATTTCCAACGGGAGTTTACTTGATGGCGCAACTTATATTGCGTGTTATTAATTTATATTTTTGGTATAGCTCCAATTTGGCAATTTTGAAAAAGATGGGATTTGGAAGCGGAGATCTAACAACGCCAAATACCTTTAGGGCACAAGGCGCTGCTTGCAACTTGCTTGTGCAATCGTGTGGCAAACCTGCAATCTTCGTGCCAGCCAAAATCCCGGCAAGTTTTCCATCCGCAGTGTTCATCTGCCCTTTTGGGGGCACATGCATTATATTGGCATTTGTCTCACTCCGTTTGTTGGCAGGAACCGCAATAAGTGTATACAAAATTGTGCAGATGAAGTTTTTATCTGCATTGGCTGTATACCTGTATCGACCTTTGTCTTTTGGAATTTCGAACAATGGCCGGATCTTTTTTGGGGTTGGCCTTGTGCCATCTAGGTATAAACCAAATGCTCCGTATATGGCAAATGCTGAGGGATTCTGGCTCGGCAGCGGTAAAAGTTGCCCATGACCAGCCAAAGCTCATTTTTCGATTCACCTCCTGGCAACAATTCTGCACCCTTGGCAAACCGGATGAGGCCAGAAACTTTAGATGAGTTTGTTGGCCAAAGCGAAATTTTAGGCGAGGGCAAACTGCTAAGGCGAATGCTGGTGGCTGACTCAATTAAATCTATTGTTCTTTTTGGGCCCCCGGGCTGTGGAAAAACAACCCTTGCCAAAATAATATCAAATACGACACAAAGCTATTTTGAAACAATAAACGCCACAGCCAGCGGCATTGCGGATATCCGGGCTTGCATCGACAACGCGCTTAAAAGGATGTCTTCCCGCAACGAGAAAACAATTGTTTTCATAGACGAAATCCATAGGTTCAACAAAATCCAACAAGATGCGCTGCTTCCTTTTATTGAGAATGGCGTAATCACACTAATAGGCGCAACAACAGAAAACCCGTTTTTTGAATTGACCCCGGCTCTGGCTTCCCGGACCACTATTTTTACCTTGAAGCCCTTGTCTGCCGCCGAGGTTGGGACTATTATTAATAATGCCTTAACTGATGCTAAAAAAGGTGTTGGCGGTAGAGGGATTGTTGCTACTGAGGAAGCAATTTTGGCTTTGGCAGCGGCAAGCGACGGCGATGCCCGGGTAGCATTAAACGCTTTGGAGCTTGCGGCATTGACCACATTGCCTGACAGCAACGGCAAAATAAACATTACCTTTGATGTGGTTAGCGAATGCATCCAAAAGAGAATTGTCAAGTACGACAAAGGGCAAGATGAGCATTACAACACCATAAGCGCATTTATAAAATCTATACGGGGCAGCGACCCTGACGCTGCCCTATATTGGCTTGCCAAAATGATTTATTGCGGCGAGGATCCCAAATTTATCGCGAGGCGGATGGTAATTCTTGCAAGCGAAGATATTTCAAATGCCCAGCCTTCTGCGCTCACATTAGCCGTGGCAACTTTTAATGCAGTGGAAGTGATCGGTTTGCCCGAATGCCAGCTAAATCTGGCACAGTGCGCTGTTTTTCTTGCCTTGAGCCCCAAAAGCTCTACTTCGATGGACGGGCTTTTCGCAGCAATGGAGGATGTTAAAAAGATGCCTAGGGCCAGTGTGCCCGCCCATCTTACGATTAGCCCCTCCCAAGAGGATAAGCCAGAATACAAGTACCCACATAATTATCCGGCGGGATATGTCAGACAGCAATATTTACCGGATGCCCTTGCCGGCAAAAAGTACTATGTCCCCAAAGAGATTGGGTACGAGAAACGGCTTGCAGATTATCTAAAAAGCATCACCTTGCAGAGCGAGATGAAGGGGGGAGCCAATAACTAGCGTCTGGCGGCGCTTGTGAAAGCTTGATTGGGTAGCTTAAGTGCGTTTAGCGCTGTATTGCCCAAGTAATAGGCGACAAATTTGTACCGCTATCCCCTTGCGCAAAGGTTTGTGTTTAAAAGACAGGAGGGAAAGCAGCAGGGATGCAAACAACAGCAAACCGCTATAGCAACGTGCGATTTGCTTGCTGGCATGCCTCGATGAATATGCGAATTGGACAGGGACAAGCGCTCATTGTCGCCAACAACATGCAAGCGCTACGCGATGGTGTGTGGCACTCCAACAGAAATTTTTCCACGTTGACAACTGCAGCTTGCATAAGCGAATCCATAACCATTATAAAAATTCAATTATCAGAAACTAGCAATACACTATTGGCTTTGAGGAAGGCTACATAAGGAGGCGCGATTCCTCCCCCGCCAAGAGTAAGGGGCACCCTCGCGTAGAAATGATGAGAAAATACATTGCAATAACCCTCGCAATACTGGTTTCAGCCGCAGCGATTGTTTTTTTTACTTATTTCGGAGCAGCTAATATCACATTTGCAGAGACATCCAAAATAATTCTTTATAAAATTTTCGGTGTTTTTTCTAGTGAAGTGGCGCTGTTGGCTTCAAAAGAGACGATAATATGGCAATTACGCTTTCCAAGGGCATTGTTGGCGTTTCTAGTTGGAGGCGGCCTTGCATTGTCCGGGGCAGTATACCAAGCGATATTCAAAAACCCTATGGCAGATCCATATATTCTCGGAATATCTTCTGGGGCGGCGTTTGGAGCGACAATTGGCATCATTCTGAAAATCCCTGGTTCCTATCTTGGATTGAACCTGACAAATTGGCTGGCGTTTGCAGGCTCAATCTTGACTGTTTTTTTTGTATACAACATAGCAAAAGTGGGGAGGAGCGCAATGCTGACCTCCTTGTTGCTGACTGGCACTGCTGTGAGCCAGTTTTTAACAGCGTTTATTTCTCTTGCAATGATGCTGTCGGCAAATGAGATGAGGCGGATTTATTATTGGACATTAGGCAGCTTCAATTCAAAAGGTTGGTCCCATGTCGGGATGGTATTGCCATACATTGCCATCTCAGTGATATATATTTATATTTTCTCGAGGGACTTGGATATCATAATGCTTGGAGACGACACAGCTGTGCGTTACGGTATTGATGTTGAGAAGGTTAAAAGCCGGATGTTTGTTGTGACAGCGCTGTTGATGAGCGCTTGCGTCTCTGTCAGCGGGATAATCGGTTTTGTTGGTCTTGTATCGCCCCATATTATGCGCCTTTTTACCGGTCCTTTGCATAAAAAGCTAATGCCGGCAGCATTTTTCTTCGGGGGCGCCTTGCTGTGCATGTGCGACACGATCGCCCGCAGCGCAGCTAACTCTGAAATCCCTGTTGGCATAGTAACAGCGCTTTGCGGAGCGCCTTTTTTCATATATTTGCTGCGCGCTAAGCGCACGGAGGTTATTTGATGGAGCCTTTGCTTTCATTTGACCATGTTAGTGTGGGATACGATGAGCGTATTGTGTTGGATGATTTCTGTTTCGATTTGTTTGAAGGAGAGTTCGTTAGTGTGCTGGGGCCTAATGGGGCAGGGAAGTCTACGCTGATTAATGCAGTCCTCAATACAATAACCCCTACATCAGGAACGATCTACCTGTCTGGGAAAGACAACCGATCCTATTCCTACAAGGAGCGGGCATGTATCACTTCTGTAGTGCCCCAGCAGTTCTCGACATCTTTTGCCTTTACTGTCTATGATATAGTGTTGATGGGCAGAAGCCCTTTTTTGCGCAGGCTCCAGTCAGAGACGCCAGAAGACTTTGAGATTGTGGACCGTGCATTGCGCTTGACCAACACTTACCAATTCAAAGACAGAAAAGTCACAGCCCTTTCAGGCGGGGAGCGGCAGAGAGTCGTCATTTCAGGCGCTTTAGCCCAAACCCCAAAATTGCTGATACTCGATGAGCCGACCAGCCAGCTTGATATGCACCACACATTGGAGATTATGCAATTGATCAGGCGCCTCAACCAAGAAGAAGGGTTGACAGTGTTGGCTGTCCTCCACGATATCAATATGGCTTGCAGGTATTCAGACAAGCTATTAATGATAAAAGATGGGAAAAAAGTCATCGAGGGGCCTGTTGACCAAGTAGCAACTGAGGATGTGCTTACACCTGTTTACAAAGTTGATATGGTTGTAAGAACTAACAGGCTGACGGAATCTATTGAAGTTGTGCCAATTAAAAAAACTGATGATGAAATCCTGCCATACCGAAAACAGGTTTGTTTGGTGTGTGGAGGGGGCAGCGGACAGTCACTGATGGTTGAGCTGCGCAACAACCGTTACAAAACATGCGCTGCTGTATTGAACAGCTCTGACAGTGATGCAGAGGCTTGCCAGGATATGGGTTTTGAATTCGTGTTGGAAGCGCCGTTTTGCCAAATTTCTGATGAGAAATTTGAAGAATGCGTTGAAATAATAAAAAAATGTGATGTTGTCATAGTTGCTAGTGTGCCTTTCGGCTCAGGCAACCTGAAAAACCTGGAAGCAATCAAAAAAGCTGCAGAATCGAAAAAGTTGGATGTATACTTGATTGAATGCGGCAAAAGAGATTTCACAGGCGGTTTGGCCGATGCTATAATGGATGGAATGGTCGATGAGGGATATGCGAAAAAAGTGCTCTACCATGATCTTACAGGCCTTATTGCCCAAAATGTGCTCTAGCCAAACTTGGAGGTGGCAAATTTGAGGATTTCAGTTCAAGGATGCGGAAGATGGGGCAGTTTTATCGCTTGGTACTTAAGCAGGATAGGTTATGATGTTTGTCTATGGGGGCGAAAGACTTCAGCAAGCTTGGAGCAATTCAAGCAAACGAGAAAAAACACTTATCTTGAGCTTCAAGACAATATTCATTTGACTGACGACCTTGACGAATCATTGTCTTTTTCTGACATTATAATTGTAAGCATTTCAGCCCAGGAGCTGAGATCCCATGCAAAAGTGTTGTCGATGGCAGAAGGGATCGAGGGCAAAACCCTAGTTTTGTGCATGAAAGGACTCGAGGACGGCACAGGCTTGCGGCTAAGCCAAGTTGTCAGGGAAGTATTGGGCCAAAGAGTCAAAGTTGCCGTATGGCTTGGACCTGGCCATGTGCAGGATTTCTTGAATGGCAATCCAAATTGCATGGTGATCGACTCTGATGACAATGATTTGGTCACAGAGCTTGTTGAAATATTCAGTTCAGACCTAATCCGTTTCTATTACGGCCATGACTTAATAGGAAGCGAAATTGGCGCTGCCGCTAAAAATGTTATAGGCATTGCGTCCGGGATCTTGGACGGCTTGGAAATGAGCGCGCTGAAGGGCGCGCTGATGGCGAGGGGCTCAAGGGAGGTTTCGAGGCTGATTAAGGCCATGGGCGGCAATGAGCTTACAGCTTATGGATTGACACACTTAGGTGATTATGAGGCGACTGTGTTCTCAAAGTATAGCCATAACCGCAGTTTTGGAGAAGCGTATGTGAGGGGCGACCACTTTGAGCTGCTAGCGGAGGGAGTTGCGACCAGTTCAGCGTTGATGGCTTTAAAAGACAAGTACAATGTTGAGCTGCCCATTAGCTCTGCAGTTTATGATATTGTAATACACCAAAAAGATCCAATACAGACACTTTCAAATTTGTTTTTAAGAAGTATTAAAGGCGAATTTGTATAAAAATACAATAAAAAACATTGGCTATTGCAGGAATCGGTCTGTTTTTGTTTTCTGCCAGCCTTTTTTCCATCTCTTAGGGGCAGTCACGGCCAATTGGGGTTTGTAGCCTCGTTTTTTTTGCGGGCATTTTCCGCCACATTATCGGCAATCATATGCCGTCGCCGTCGCAACCCCGAAAACTTGCTGCTGCATGCAATTTGACGCTATAGTGCAATATCCATCGCTGTGTATTGGCTGAGCCTCGCTTAAGTTGCAGTCAACAAGCCTGTTTCTTTCCATAAGTAGCGCTATTGGAGTGGGATTATGAAAAAAGAGGCAACAAACCGCATTAATGGTATTATGAGTTTGCATAAACAAAATGCCTGGCAGGCGGGTCTCATGAAGAAAATACCACTAAACGAGCGGGTTGCATAGTTCCTTGAAGGATTAGCCGCCAATGAAGGCTAAAGAAGGCGATGTTGTGGCCAGGATGATAACAGCGAAGGTTTTGCCGGCATATTGCGGAAAGCTTGCAGGCATTGGGCGCCGCACAGGATCGAGCCGGGAGGCATATGGCTGTTTTTATTCGTGGTGGCAGCTGGGGCGGCAGCGCGCTGGGCGGTTGTGCAGGCGCTGTCTCGGCGAAAACGGCTTTTTGCCAGGGCAAAAGAGGCCGGCAAGCCGGTGGTTGTGCCTCTGGACGGCGCCACCGACACAAAATAGCTGCCCCAGTCCGGGGCGGCGAGTTTTGTGCTATGTCTCCAGGATATGCGGCAAGGCAAAATCCAAAATAGGGCTCGCCCAGGAATTGGCCCCATGCCTGCAAAAAGCCGAGACAGCTAGTTGCGCGGTTTTCGGCTCTTGGCAGCTAAACAGGTATGTTAACCCGCACTTTTGGGCGGAAGGCTATGGGCTGGTGTGCGCATTGGGGGCAAACAGGGCAATCTGCCCTGCGGACCACAGGGTCCAAATCAAGGAGTTTTCGAGGCTGGCAGAGAAAATAGAGTGTTGCCTGGTTGCAGCAAACTCGAAAAGTACTATATCACAAGCCTGTGACGCGCTTGAAAGGCATTGCAAACCCGGCGGCGCTTATAAGATGGCCTGAAGATGGGTTTGTAAACGGGAAAGCAATATTGCCTCCCAACAGATGAATTCACAGAGTTCTATAGTAAAATTGCGTAGTGTGCAATTCGAGATGTTCTTTTTGCAATTACTGTTCAATGTTATATATCCAATGCCGAACACTCCAATAAGGCAAGGAGAGTTTGAAAGCACTTTTTCGTTGAGCCAGGTGAATTAGTTGCTAAAAGTTGTAAAAATGGTTCTCGATGTATTTTTTGCCATGTTTTTTGTGGATTAGTGTAATTTCTCTAAAACGGTTATTCTATGTACTTTTGTTAAATGTAAGCATTCTTTTTCAATTTTTATTGAATTAGTTGTTTGTCTAGTATAGATTATTAATGGTATAATACATACAATATTATTTGCAGGCAGAGGTACACCAAAATGGCAACATATAAAAAGGGAATTGAAACTAAAGAGAAAATTTTCCAGTCAGCAAAAAAAATGTTTTACGAATACGGCTATAAGTCTGCGACCATCGAAAGGATTGCAGATGAGGCTAAAGTTCCAATTGGGTTGGTGAACTATTATTTCAAGAAAAATGATATCCTTTCACTTGTTTATTTGCAATTTATCGAGAATATACGCAAAGCAATTGATGACCAAGTAAGCGACACCATAGAGAACCCTTTACAGAGGCACATAATTTTCACTCGCATTTTTTATTCTATCATGCTAAACAATAATAGGAACAGGGAGTTATATAAAGAAATATTTATCAACCAACTGGTTCAAGCTGATGGAAGCGATCTGATAGGCAATGACTTTATGGATATTATCCGCACCTTTGATATCGACATTACAGAATCGATCTTCCGCAGATTGATGATAGCAGAGTATGGCGCTAGGCGTGAATTGTTGATTGACCGGTATGATGTGCTTGATCCCCAAAAGAGCAAAGATTTTATAAACTTCTTAGCCACAATATCAGTCAGATTGGCTGGTGTTGATATTAAATTGGTTATGAATAATATAAAGAGGGCTGAAGAGATACTTCGTTCAGTCGATTATTCGAGTATTAAGTTTTTAATATAAAATTTAACTATAGTACAGTAGGCTACATTGCCCCTCATTGGGGCTTTTTCTTTTTTTTGTGCTGGAGTTGGGTAAAAAAAAGCCTTTGATATTATGGTTTTGATTTTTGCTATGGTGGAAGTGAAGCAAATCATATACTGTAAATTCATATTTGCCTGTAGCGGATAACTGGGGCAAGCTGAGCAAACTACAACAATAACTGCGCTTTTTATGATTTACTATGGATAAAAAAAGGAACAGGCGGATGAATAGGCAAATTGACAGTAGAGTCGCAATTTGTTTGTTGCTTATACTAGCGTCACTAGCTGCTATTTGTCTTTCTGTAGGAATACAGGAAGGTTTCGGCAGCACTCCAGCCTATGTGGCTGGCGCCCTGCTAGTAGCCTCAGTTTTAAGTTTCGCGTTCTGCCTGAATGAGTCCAAGGAAGCTACCTTAAAGATATCCAGAATAAAGTTTGTTTCTTTGCGCGCGCCGTTAAGTGTGAAAAAGGAGAATGTGATCATGCTCTCTGATGCCCAAAGCGTTTTGGCAGTGGCGAAAAAGCGGAACCGGGAAGTGCTGGTCCATGAAGGAGAGCATATTTCTGGCTGTTATGTTATAAGCGACGGTTTCACATTTGCTTTTGAAAAAGAAAAAACTGAGCAAATTTTTAGTCGAGGCATACAAGAAGAAGCTGGAGATTCAGCGCAGTTTTCAACTTAAAACCACATAGAGAGGAAGGGATGCGATTAGAAAAAAACAAGCGCAGGTTCTCAATCAACTATGTAGAGTAGCTAATGTGCCCTCTGGCTGCTGCTATAGCGTCATACCGTGTACAATATCACGATAAAGAAAGATACTCGCAAAATCCAGGAAACACTACCAGCAATAGCAATTGGGCAGGAGGATCCTGTAGCGGGATTGTCGCCTCCAAGCTGTTGCCTATCAGGCACACAAAAAAAGGCAGTGGGGCTCCTGCCCACCTTGCCTTTTTTTGTGCTCCAGTTGTCAGTGCTTGATAACTATATCGCTTTCGTAAAAGGCTTTTGCGCCTTGGTAAGCGCTGTAAAGGTCGACTTTGCTAATGACTTCCATAGGAGCGTGCATTGACAGCACAGGCACGCCGTAATCAACGGTGTTTGACCCCTTTTGGGCGAGAATGAAGGCGACTGTGCCTCCTCCGCCTTGGTCAACCTTGCCCAGCTCGGTCATTTGCACAGGCACCCCATTTTTTTTGAACAAGTCAAATAGGGCGCGGATGTACTCTGCATCAGCATCGTTGCTAGATGATTTGCCTCTCGCCCCGGTGAATTTGGTCATTGCAGACCCGCTGCCAATTACAGCGCTGTTCTTGATCTCAAAAGCGCTCGAGAATGTCGGGTCGTATGCGGCATCAACATCCATTGACAGTACGTTTGTCAACTCCAACGATCTCCTGAAAGCAAGTTCGTCATATGAGCCGTTGCACTTGGCAAAAAGACTTGCGATAAAGTTCTCATACAACCGGCTTTGCAAGCCTGTGGCCCCAAGGCTGCCAATCTCCTCTTTGTCTGCCAATATGCATATGCAAGTGCGTTTGGGGTCGGTTGCAGACAAGATTCCTTTAAGCGCAGCAAAGGAGCAAACCCTGTCATCGTGGCCATATGCGGCAATCATAGAGGAGTCGAATCCGACATCCCTTGGCTTTCCTGCGGGAACTGCTTCGATCTCTGCAGTAATAAAGCTGTCTTCATCTATACCATATTTTTCGTTTAGAATTTTTAGGATATTAAGCTTGATCTTCTGGCTGACATCACCATCCCCTTCTATGGGCATGTTTCCGATGGCAATATTGAGCTGTTCTCCTGTAATGACTTCAGAAGCTTTCAAGCCCATCTGTTCGCTGGCCAAATGCACAAGCAAGTCCGATACAACAAATACGGGATCGTTCTCATCTTCGCCTATGCACACCTCTACTTTCTGAGAGTCTTTTGTATAGATCACGCCATGAAGGGCAAGCGGTATAGTTGCCCACTGGTATTTTTTGATTCCCCCATAATAGTGGGTTTTAAACAGTGCAAGGGCAGCGCCCTCGTCCTCATAAAGAGGGATTTGCTTCAGGTCGAGGCGCGGAGAGTCGAGATGGGCAGCTGTGATGTTGTAGCCGTCCATGCCCCCGCTTTGGCCAATAATAGCAATAGTTACGCCTTTTCCTCGAATGCTCTTGTACACTTTGTCATTTGGTTTCAGCTCGCCTGCGTCATCAATGTCGATGAAGCCGCAACTCTTTAGCATGTCTACAGTAGCTTTTGCAAACTCCCTTTCTGTCTTGTTAAGCAAAAACTCCTTGTATTCCTGTGCAAATCCAAAGGCGGCCTGCTTGTCAAGTGATTCCCATGCGCTTGTTTTTTTATAGGAAAGCTCTTTTTGCAGGTCTTTAAGCTCGTTGCCGTTTGTTTTTTCTGTTTCCATCATTTTACTTCCCAAACATCCATAAATTCTTCAATCTCGTGTGGATCCTTGACTATGTCGGATGTCAGCACTTCGCATCCATTTTGTGTCACTAATACATCGTCCTCAATCCTGATGCCTATGCCGTATTTTTCGAAGTATAGCCCTGGTTCGACGGTTATTACCATGCCATCTTCCAAGGGCATAGCTTTATCAATCACATCATGGGTGTCAAGCCCAAGGGAGTGGGAAACCCCATGGTAATAGTATTCACTGACTTCCTCGTCAGATGATACCAATCCAGCAGTTTTAAGCTCTGCTTTGTAGTACTCAATCAACAGCTCATTAAGCTGGTTGCAGGAAATCCCTGGCCTGACTTTGCTGATTATATAGAGGTTCGCATTCAGCACGATGTTGTAGATTTCTAGCTGCCTCTCGGAAAAAGAGCCGCTTACAGGGAAAGTCCGGGTCACATCGGAGCTAAACCACTCATAACTAGCTCCACAATCCATCAAAAGCAAATCGCCATCATTCATTTGGGATTTGTTCTCATCATAGTGCAAGCATGTTGCGTTGGCACCTGATGCGACAATTGTGTTGAAAGCAAGCCTGCCTCCGTGGCGTTTGACAACATACTCAAAAGCGGCTTGGACTTCATACTCCTTGAGGGAGGGCTTGATGTGTTTAAGGCTCTCTTCAATTGCTTGCTTAGTAATCCTGGCTGCAGTCCTGATCAGGTCAAGCTCCTCTGGGCTTTTGATAGCCCTCATAGGCATGGTTAGTGGAAACAGGTCTCTTATTGTTGCTGTAGGGAACATCCCGGAGAGTTTGCCGAGCAGTTTGTTGCTTACGCTTGTTGGCTCATCTATTTTGGATGGCTCGCTGTAAAGGTACATTTCAGACAATCCGGTCGTATTGTGGCTGATTAGGCAATCATCAATTTCGTCATTGAACCGGACATTTGATATGCCCGTTATAAAAGTGCATTCCTTGGGTTGGTACATCTTGCCAGTCCATTTCTCTTTTGTTTTGTCTGGACGGGGTATAAACAGTGTCTCGCCAAGGGTATTCTCATGGCGGTAAAAAAGCAAGTACATTCCTGGATAGGCAATTCCTGTGAAATAGTAAAAATTGCGGTTTACTTCGTAAGGATAAGCAGTATCATTGGTTGATTTGATTATTGGCGCGCTATGGATAAGTGCGATGGAGTTTTTTGGCATTAACCGTAGTAGCTGCATCCTTTTGCGGACATAAAAATCTTGGTTCACAAACTTCCTCCCAATACGATTCGAAAATACAGTTATCATACATTATAGCATGACTAGACGATAGCTGGCTTCTTAATATATTGATTGCTGGTGAAAAATCTTATTTTGGTGAAAAGACGTTCAAAAAAGCATTTTCTATAATAAAACCAACCCAATCGGGCAACACTATTGGTGAAATAAAAAACAATGAGGTAAGACATGGCCAAAAAAGATAAGCGCAAGGCAAAAAGCTCTAAAGATCTTAATGGATCTTCAAGTTCATCTAGCTCAAACTCATCATCAAGTTCTAGCTCAAGCTCTTATTCTGATTCGTCAAGTTCAAAAAGCAGCAGCTCAGATTCAAAAAGCAGCAGCTCAGATTCAAAAAGCAGCAGCTCAGAGCACGGGTCGGACAACTCTTCAAAAAGCTCAAGCTCAAACAAAAGTCGATAGGGCAAGAGAATTCTAAACATGGTGGGCCACAGCGGTCCACCATGTTTTAGATATTATCTTTTTCCCATTGTTACCGATATAACTCAATTTATAATTGAATCATATTGGCAGAAACGAAACATAAACCATAATAAAATAGCAGGAGCAAAAAATGAAAAGAGTTACAATATATACTGTCCAAGGCTGCCCTTACTGTTCAAAGGCAAAGAACCTGTTTGAGAGCCAAGGAATTGAATACCATGAAGTCCAGTTGAGATGGGACACTCCACAAATGAATGACCTTATTGCAAGGACAGGGCATCAAACAGTCCCCCAGATTTTTTTTGGCGAGCAGTTCATTGGAGGATATGACCAACTGAATGCTTTCCATAAACAAGCTAATCTGAAAGTGTTTTTATATGAGCCTACCAAACAGTAGTGCGCATAATATACATGAAACCGCAAACTCGGCTCTTAATATTCTGAAAGTTTAGTTTTGCCCAAAATGTCGGCTTTTGCTGGTATTATTATTGATTAATGGAATTAAACATGGGATGATACATACAAACGACAATGCCATATCTAGTATTTAGCAGTGAATTTTCGGTAACAATTGACCTGAACTGTTCCATTCCACCCTGTAGAGAACTAAATATTATAAATTGCTAGCGCTGGCAGCTAATTTATCAAGATACTTGAAAACTGCCAGGCTGTAAATCGCCCGGAGGTTTTTTAGTATCGTAAACGCTTGGCTTGAGAAATTTTGATTAATAGACAGGTTGTAGCAGCAGCAAAAGAGAGGGCGCTGTTTTTTCTTGATTTAGGCAAGCTCTCTTTAGAGTTTTTCAAATCCCAGCTAGCCTTTGTTGGGTATCTTCGGCAGGAATATAGTTAGTTTTGCCGGCCAGTTGTTGGGAGGTAAATGGTGCCTGCTTTTGCCTGAAATGTAAACGTTTGCGTGCAACGTATAGCAAAGCAGTTGTGCCAACTTTTTAGAGATTGGTTTTCAACTAACTGGATCTTATTGTTTTGAAAAATCAGAAAACTGCTATTCAGCAAGCCCAATGAAATATTAGGCTTGCCGAAGGAATCGAGGAATAAAAAACGGGGATCAAAAAACGATTGGCTGGTTTGGAGGTATTGTTATGTATTCTGACGTTTTAGTTGTGATTAGTGGAATGGTTGCCCTGATGTTTTTGCTGGCTATCATAGGGGTAATTGCTACTGGGCAAAGCAGAGGCGCCATTATCGCCGTGATTGGCGTATCGGCTTTATTTATCGTAGCTGCGATATTTTTCGAGTGCGTGTTGGAAATTGGGTGGGAACAAGGAATTGGAGTTTTTAGTGTCGTCATCGGCTCTGCGCTTTTATGCTGGATCGCGGCTTGTTTCGGTTTTAAGACAAAGCAAAGTTCCGGGTCGTTGATGGGAACTTTGTCATTGCTGGTGCTTATGCTGTTTATGGCTATAGTATTAGCCTTTGGGGCTTTGCCATGGGTTTGCGTGGGGTTTTCTTCTCTGCTTGTTGGAAGTTTTGTATTATTGATGCGCATCAACGCAAAAAAAATATTGTTTAATAGTAGAAAAGCAAATAGATAAAAAAAATGCGTATCTCGCTAAGCGGCTAAGTTGCTAAGGCGGCTGATGTTGCCATAGAGTAGAAGGTTCTTGATAATTGCAGCGATCCGTGAATAGGATATCATCCCCTTAGGATAGGCCCTCCTCAAAAGAGGACAAGCCTAGCCCTATGACAGGCGCGCTAACAGCATAGGGGAACGAGCCGGTGATTGGCCTATTGCGCTGCCCGAAGAAACATATGATGGACATGTGATCCTCGGCTGCATGGGGCTATAGGAAATCTATAGCGAGAATATCACTTTTTCCACTCCTCTTTTAATAAGCCGGTAATACACTCGTCTTTTAATTGACCGTCGGCCATGCATTTATATCTTTTACGTTTCACGCCCTCAATTTTATATCCAAACTTTTCTTGCATTTTAAATGACGCATTGTTGCCGGTAAAAAAACCATTTTCTAATCGTCTCAAACCTAGATTTTCAAAAGCAAACTCGATTCTCTTGCCAAAAGCCTCAGAACCATAACCTTTGCTGTGGTATTTTGTATTTAGCCAAATACCGCCCCCACCAGAAGTACCGTGAAACTTGTCAATTCTATCAATACTTGTACCACCAATTACTTTGTTTTCACTTTTAAGCACAATTGCAAACTCGTATGATTTTCTATTATCGCCATCGTTGGTATTTTCCATACAATAACCGACCCATTGTATGGCCATCTCTTTTGTATAAGGGTGTGGTATAGACGCCAGCCATTTTGATACATCGATGTTATTTAACCCCTCAACAATATCGTCAATATCTTTTTGCTCCCAATCTCTTAAAATCAATCTATCGCTTTCTAACATTATAAGTAACCTCCATAAAAATAGTCTGAATTTAAATAGTGCCGTTTTCGCTAACTTGACCAAAGATAATATTTTGCCACTCACCACTACTGCAGCCAGGAGATTCAAAATGGGGACAAGCTTTAGTTCAGAGAGCTAGACATCCTCTAGGGCGAGTGGAGCCTGAACACAGTTGCATCATTTCATTGCAAATATTAAACCTGGCAAGCAGATAGAAGATTAATTTAAATAATTGCCACCAAGTATTTGAAGGCGCAGACAAAACTGTTATAGAAAAATGCAGGAGAGCTTGAGGAGGCTTGTTGCCGGCTAGGGAAGTCAGCTGTGATGTTTAGGTTGCATAAAATCTGGCAGAGAGCCTTAGTTAGCCATGGCGGGCAGGCTGTAGTGGCTGAAAATCCCGTTGCCTTAGTGGCGGAGGCGATGCAGGCGAGCGACTCTTCGCCTTTTATCACATATACCTCGTTGTGCAAGCTTCTTGTCTTGGGGCGATAACGGATTGGCACTGCGAGCTCGACCTGACAGGGAGCTCGATGGCTCAATCCCGTTTGCCACCAATTTTATTTGGCGCACATGATCCCATTAAACCTAGTCTTGCTCATTAGCATAGTGGTAGTCAGGTGGCACTAACTCAGCTATTTTCTGCAAGATATAGAGATCAGCTGAACGTTTTGCTTCGTTATTCACTAACGCAAGATCAGAGGCAAGTATTGGAACGCCAATATTTAGCGAATATTTACAAAATGGATTCAACTTAGGTTTTGCGCTAAGGCTGTGGGGGGTGACACCTACAGGAACAAAGTAAGTTTGGTCAGCTAACTTGGCGCGGCGGATATTTAACAGAACCAGTGAGATAGTGGAGAGTATGTTTTCTCCTGTGATTGATTGGTTTTTATCAGCAAATACATAACGCTGGCGTGTCGCTTGCTGGGCAACGACAGCAAGGCCGCCACCAGAAATGGTCTTAGCGAACTCGCTTGAATAATTTGCTACTAATGATGTCTGCAAAGCGGAAACCCTGTCATTGGCGCCAAGTCGCAAAGCAGTGGCAGGCGTTAATATTGGAACAAGATTTACTCCTATTTTAAACAATTTTGTTCGATAACGGCAGATACTTTCAAACCAAGGCAAATTGACAGGCACAATTATCTCCCGCTCTGGGAAAATACTGAAAGCATAGAGTATTGCACAAATAGGGTCATTCAAGGTGGGATGGTTTGTCACCATTATATGGCCGCAGGGCGATGCAGCAAGCTCATAGCCGTTAACGCTATAGGGAAAAATCAAACGCACAAACCGCAGTGCATTCAGCTTTTTGCGGTACCAGATATTGGGGTTGAATTTCTCGTGAATCAATACAAACGGATTGAAAATAAAAAAAAGAAGAATCCTGCAAAAGAAACCTGTCAGCATCATTTTGCGTTTCAACACCCGGCCTGGTTCCCCGAATGTCAACAAGACAGATTTGCCGTTCTCCATATCATTTATGATATTCGATGCATTAGTTGACATATATACCTCAAAAAAGCATAATTCTTATGGGACATTACCTAATTGTGCTTTAAAACCGATGTAGATAATGCCGCATTCTGCAATGGAAAAAAAGTAACTTGTTATAATAGAAATAATTTCTCTGGATTCTAGCATCTATCAATGGTATAGCCATTGGCGTTGATCCAATAGTAACACAAGCAATTGTAATTCTCAAATGTTAAAAAGGATACTATTTTTTAGAGCAACATTTTTTTGTGTATGCTTGCGGTTCTATTGTCCAAGGGAAGTTTTTTAAGCTCTCTTGAAGTGATTCTGAATGTAAAAGGAATAGAACAATTGCACCAGAAAGAAAAGCGTTTCTGGCTTGCAGATAATATTATTAGCAAGCGGCCAATCTCTAAAGATCGATCATTATTGGATTCTTTGTGAAATAGTCTTGGCGCTACGATAATTGTTCGTTCAATCTAAGGCATCCAATCCTGCTCAAAAAGAAAAACCGCATTGTTACGCGGTTTCTGTTTTGTTTTGTGAATGGAGACAGCGGGATTCGAACCTGCGACCTCTCGCGTGTGAAGCGAACGCTCTAACCAGCTGAGCCATGCCTCCTTCTTTTTTAAATAATAGCATAAAACAAGCAGTGAATCAAGAAATGCGAATGCATGGAAAAAAATAATCAATTTCAGCTGAATTGCTGTGAATTGTAGCAAACCAGCAAAGTTGCTGAAAGCTAAGGGAAACCACATCATTTCGATTGTTTGTAAAGAACAGGTGTGGCTACCGCCTCCAGTCGTTATTGTTTCAAATAAACGCTTCTTTTTGCGTATCATTGCCTACCCCTGCCAGGCATTTCTTCTTGAAATATTCAGAATGCCCAAATCGGCATTTATCAGAGCCAAAGCCCAGTCAACCGTTCAAAGCTGTGTCAATGACTGTAGTGGTCCCCTTTGTCAAGACATTTTTTCATACATTTTATAGTTGGATCAGAGCGGTATCAAATCCCTTGACTTGTCCTTATCCTTGAGCTGTCCTTGACCTGTCCTTCGGGGGCGGTGGGTGTAGCCCACCGCGATTTTTGTTTAAACAGGCAACGTATTTTCGCTGTGAATGAGCTTTAGTGGGACAACGCCGGTTATTTCCTGTAATGCGCTTGTGCTGGCGTTATGTAGCCAAGGCTTTGGTGGAGCCTTTTATTATTGTAAAACTCAAAGTATTCCCTAAGCCCAGACCTGCATTCCTTTGTAGACTGGCAATCTGACAAGTATACATTCTCATACTTCACGCTCCTCCATAGCCGCTCAACCATTATTTTGTCAAATGCGCAGCCTCGGTGGTCCATGCTTATATGGCTTCCAGCTTCTATGAATGGCTCGTAAAACTTCGGGCTTGTGAACTGCCCTCCTTGGCCTGGGTTCATTATCTGCGGGATGCCTTTCAGCCTGGCAGCCTTGCCCGCCTCCAGGACAAAGCCTATATCAAGCGTGTCATCGAGCTCCCATGACAGCACGAGCTTGCTGTGCCAATCCATTATCGCTACAAGGCACAAAAGCTTCCACGCAAAGGGATGTATGTGATGTCGACACACCAGGCTTGGTTGGTCTTGCAGATCTGCAGCCCTTCCAACAAGCACGGGAAAATGTTGCTTTCAGCCCCTGGCTTGCTGGTGCGTGGCTTCGGGTATATAGCCTCAATGCCCATTTGCGCAATATGGCCCCTTACAGCCTTCCTTCCCGCTTCCAGCCCATATTCCGCCTTCAAGGTTTTAGAAATGCGCCTGGAGCCGGAAAATGGGCTTGCTGTGTAGATTTTGTCTATATTCCTGCGCACAAGTGGGCTATAACTTGGGAGCCCTATTGGCGTATAATAGAGGGAAGAGCGGCTCGCTGACAATGCCTCTGCTTGCCAAGACAAAGGGATTTCGCCACCCTTTTCAGCCATTCCAGCACGGCTGCTGTGGCTAAGGCTCTCTGCCAGATTTTTTTTTAAGCCACTCGCACATTGCAGTGACCTTCCCCAGCTGGCAATACGCCTCGTCTAATTCATCCTGCATTTTCCTCTCCTTCTCTGCAGCTTTCTCTGCCCCTTCAAATGCCATGTGGCAATTCTTGAGAAATTCACTCTTCCATCTGATTGCTTGGTTATGGTTTGATGCAACTTCGCTTAATGTCCTGTCGCCCTTTATTATGTCTAGCACAACTTTTGTTTTAAACTCTGAACTGTAGCTTTTTCTCATTGTTGAATCTCCTGCTTGCATTATCGGTGATCCAACTAAAATTACGCTGTTTTTTTATCCAGATTTCTGGGACCATTATAGACAGCTTGCTGGCTGTTGAAAGAGAAACTGCAATGGCAAAGAATACGTTGGCTATTGATGGCACATTATCTCGCTGGGAGCGTCATCAAAACTACCACATAAGTAAGCAAATACAGCAGCCAAAGCAATGGCGTGTAAAAACGCTATTGCTTTGGCTGCTTGTAGTAAAGATAGTAGCTTAATTACTTGATTTCGTAGGATTTGATATCAGGGTCTTTATCGGTGAGTTCGACCAGTTGGGGCAAAATTGTTTGGAAGTGGTCTGTTTCGCCGTGGAGGTCAAGGGCTTCTTGTGATGCCCAACCTTCGACAAACCTAAATAGACATTCGTCTACTGTGTCCCTGAAAAGACTGTAGAAAAGACACCCTTCTTCTTTTAGTGTCCCATCTATAAGCGGTTTGGCCTTTTCAATCATTTCTTTTTCTTTGCCGGGAACGGCATGGAGGTCAGCATGGACTATGATCATTATTATTCTCTCCTTTTATATTAATATGGTTAATCCAATAACGCTATTATACTGTAGTTACATGTCATCTACACATAACTACTTTATTAAGCTTTGTCTGCATTTGTCTTCATTGGCATTTTGGCCTGGTAAGAAAAAATGGGTTGATTTCAATGATATTTGTTATAATAAAGAAATTACAGATAGTGCCTTGATGAAAATTTTCATTTTCGCTTCGATTGCTTGTATTTTAAGACAATTTTTGATATGGTTGTTGCATAGTAACTGTAATGAAATATGAAAACATATTCAATACAACTTTAGTTGACAATAGATTTTATCACGTGTAATCTAATAACCAGGCATGGGTAGTCGATTAGTTTCGCAAAACTCCAATTAGCAGCAATCTTAGACATTAAATTCGCATAAAATTGAGCAAATTTCACCTAAACCACAGTATTGCAGAAAAAATAGCACGCCACAGCCCTTTATTGGTTGCTAATGTGAAAGACATTATATAAAGATGGAAAATGTCAATATGTGTAATTTCATTTTAGCCTTGATATCAAATATTGGCGGCTAGTATAGAAGCCAATAGTAGTTAGTTGCGCTATTTCAAAGATCAATGTAACTATAAAATACATACAAACAGCAATATATATTAAGACGTAATCATTCTTAGAAACTAAAGGGGGATTTCAAATGACCAGCTTTGTAATGTCAAAGCATCAAATGGTAGTTCTTTTTAGCCTTCTTAGCAAAAGGGCAATTCCAATTGGATTTGTTGATTTGCTGCCTGTCTGCAACAATGACAGGATAGCAATTGTTAGAGGTTTTATCGAGAACAAGATATTGATTCCATCAGATAACAAACTAAACACTGACAAAAACTTAGAGGCTTACCTTGAACCAATATTCACAAGTGAAAAGGTTCTTATTTTAAGCTATGGCATAAGCGAGCTGGGCCATTTGTTTAATGCGACATTTTATACATCAAAAGGCAGCTTAGTCGCGCTTTTGGACTTGCCTGACAACATGGTCCAAATGGTGAAATTCGACAACTATTCCGAACTGGATATTTTTCTGCCTTCATTAAGCCAATCACGCGAGATGAATGGCGAGTATATTAATTACGTTTTATTCCGCAGAGACACACAAACCGTCCATAGTGCAAAAAAAGCAAATGGTTTGGTGGATGTGGAAGAGCTTGTAGCGGATGTATCACAAACACTGGCAAAACAAATTTTTACAACCTCCCTTAAAGACTATCAAAAGCTGTTTGCAAATAAGGCAAGAGAAGTATTTGATGTATTCAATCAGCAGCCTGTAGCAGTCCATGTTAACTCCTGCAAGTATTGCATGTGAGATGGTTTTGCTGTGGCGCTTAATGGTTGAATTTTTGTGTATATCAGAGTTACAATAGAAGAATGGCAATGGAAGAAAAAAACCGTATCGAGAGTAAAGCTCCTATTGAAAACTTTGAAGACATTGAATTTGAATCTTATGACTACCTTGTTGTTGACTTTAGTGCATTTTTTTCCGATATTAGCCAAAAGTTGGCATATGTATTAAACAACAGCAACAGAGTATTGATATCGACAACCTTTCATGAAGAATGCATGCAAACAAGGCTGGTGGCTAGCCTATCGAGAAGGAAACTGTTCGATTTAAATAATTCTCGAGTTCCAATAACTGGGCTTACCGTGGCATCTTCAAAAATAACCAATGTGAATGGTAGAATCGACACTTACAGGTTGGCAAGCTCCCTATGCCAGCAAGGCAAAAAATTGTTGGTTGTTGCAGATAACTCGACCCTTGCGGAAAACATATTCTCGAATGGAATTGATTGTGACATTTTTGATTTATCTATAGAATCGATGTTAAGCAAGGCAGATCTAAGCCTAAAGACACTTTGGCTAGAGAATACTATGTATGCTACAACCGAGACGCCAAAAGGGCCTGAGCTATACACAGCCACAGGGAGCATCACTTTAAGCTCGATTTTTAATGATTCTGGCCGGGAGGCCTTGATATGCAACATTTTAGGCAATGAGCTTTTGTTTGCAAAGATATATAAAAGTGTTTCGTTGACAAAGGAAAAAATAAGCAATGTAGAAAACCTAGTCGAAGTTGGAAGAGATTTGGGTGTTAGCTGGGCAGCCTTTCCATTGGAAGTAGTATATTCTGATACTGGATTGTCGGAGCCAGTCGGATTCACAATGCGCCGACTACCCGAGGCAATGAAAACATTAGACAAAATCGAGCTCTTTTCTGGTAGAAACGATGACGTGCTGCCAAAATATTCCTTAGTCCCATTCTTGTTTCCATATGTGCTTTGTCTTGATATTGTAAGCAAGATAAACTGGATGAGCACAAAAGGCGTGTTGGCAACAGATATGAATGATGGCAATTTCGCAGTATTGCAGTCAGATGTGTTTTTTATGGATGTAGATAGTTTTGCTTGTGGCAGCTATGTCAGTGACACTATTGCCCAAAACAATACAACTCGGGAATTTGATTTTACCCAAAAACAAGAAATCATCCAATTTGCCACAGAGTCTCTATTGATACTGTGTTTCAAGCTAATCACTTTAGGTGTGCAGCCAATGTACAAGGGGCGCTTCAGGTTCCGCACAAACAGGGTTAACAGGCAACTGGATTATAAATGGAATTTGATACCTAAGAACTTGAGGGATTTGTTCTCTAAAGTTTTCGAGAATAATGAGGTTTGCCGAATTGGTGAATTAGCCAACGAACTTGCCATTGCCATCAGGACTTTAAAAGAGAATGGGATAGGTTCGACATTGATGAGAGAAGCAGTAGGCGAGCATATTTTTATGACAAGAAGCGACGATTTAGGCCAAGCTTTCTTCTGCATGATGTCACTCTCAGCCGATGAATCAAACGATTTGCTCTACTTTAATTTTAATGTAGATGCTTCGCTGCCGATAATGGTTGCCGCAGATTCAAATCCAAACAAGCTGTTCTTTTTTTATAGAAATTCTGACCAAACATATAGTATTGCTGCATTTGATGGAAATTCGTACAAATATTTAAGCGCAGAGAAAAGCCCAGGTGGAAAGATCACACTGCACTTAGTCCAGAATGGGCAACAAAATTCTGCAAAATGGAGAATCGAGTCGTTGGAAGCTGGGAATCCTGGCTGTTTAGAGTGTGTGATTGGTTGTGAAGCATATCCTTCATTAGTCTTGGAAGTCGACCAACACTCGTCTAGCCTAACTCTGGCAGACAGGCTGAATTTCCCGCATGCTAGCCGGCAACAGTTCATGTTGTCGATATGCTCTTAAAAAATATAATCGCTAAGACCGAAATGGAAAAAACATACGGCGCATTGGCAAAAAAAGTTTAAGTGCGTTGCGATAGGTGGCTTTTATGAACACAAACATTTTACAAAATTCGGCAAAACGCATGCCGATTGCACTCTGTCTCGATGTGTCGCCTTCGATGGGGATGAAAAAGAGGATCGAGCATTTGAATATAGCTGTTAAAATGTTTTTCAAATCGTTGAAGGATGACCCTAAGGTTCTGTCTTCTGCTGAGATTGCCATTGTTTGTTTTAGCACTGGTGTTGTCGCAGACAGAGACTTTCGGTACCTAGACGCTTTCCCAATCCCCCGTTTTGCGCCAGTGAAAAAGGGCAGGACAAATATGGCTGCTGGCATACAAAGGGCTCTTGAAAAAATTCGTGACCACAAATATATTTTGGACACATCCGAAATTGAGTATCATGTACCATTTTTGATTGTCATCACTGACGGCAACCCGGACAATAACGATGACAAAGAGTTGTTGGGCAAAGTTGTAGAAGAGTTGAAGGAACTCGGCCACTTGCCTGAGTCAGAGCAAATAGTCCCCATAATCGTTGGTGTTGGAGACGAGTCGGATTCTGACAAGTTGGATGAGATAGCAAGCGGGTTTGCCGTGAAAGCGTTGCGTGTCAACTCATTGGATGAGGAAGAAAACCTCTTTACAGACATCTTCACTTTCATAAGCAAATCAGTGCTGTACAGTGTCAAGGGAGACCGCAATGCCTCCGAGCAGATCAAGGCCACATTGGCAGGATACAATCAACTGCAGGAACAATTTGAACAAGCGAAACTGCGAAGTGTGTTTTAAAAACAAAAATTGCTATTGAACCCCTTCTGTGAGGATGGGGTTTTTTTGAGGTCAAGTTGATAAAACGTGCCGCAAGTAATTTCTTTGCTGCTAGAATTATTCCACAGCAACAAAGCCATTCTTGTTGAAAATGCTCTCTGCTTGCATGTCGCATTCGGGAAGTGAAAAACTGCCTAGGCTATCCATGCGTTATGAATAGCCTACAGCATGCTGGCTTTTTTGTGGAGCATCCTACAAACTTGGCAATAACTCGAGGATTTGGGTTATCAGGTTGTGTAAAAACGAAAGAAAAAGCCCAAATAGAGGCGAAAGAAAGTATGGTTTAAGTATGGATCTTGACAGAATTAGAGTAGCAACTAACGAAATAAGAAATGTACACCCCTCCTTCCTTGGCGATACCACTAAAGCATTCGAATATATAAAAACTTTGCCAATGTATGCCCAGACCCCTCTAATCAGCTTGGACAACTTGGCGGCTCAAGTTGGGATCGGAAAACTGCTTGTAAAAGATGAGTCAAACCGGTTTGGCCTAAAGTCATTCAAACCAATTGGAAGTGTTTTTGCAGTTTCAACGCTGCTTTCCGAGTTGGTGTCTGGTTGTGAGCCACACTTCTTTGATAGTCTTGAAGAAAACCTTTTGGATTTTGCCAACAAGCCGGTTTTTGCCACTGCATCTGACGGAAACCACGGCTATGGGCTGGCATGGGCGGCAAATATCTTTGGATGCAAATCAACAGTTTTTTTGCCTGCGGGCACTGTGGAAAGCCGGATTTCGGCAATCGACTCGATACCCAATGGCAAAGCTGTTTTGACGACTGTTGGTTATGATGAAACAGTTAATCATGCAAAGGAATATGCCCAGTCCAGCGGGGCTGTGTTGGTCCAAGATACATCCTTTGAAGGATACGAGGATGTCCCAAAGTTGATTATGCAAGGATATTGCGCAATTGCATGCGAGATAACCGAACAAATTGAAATTCTTCAAGTTATGCCAACCCATGTGTTTTTGCAGGCAGGAGTCGGCTCATTTGCTGCTGCTGTGTTATTGGGGCTAAAGAGCTTTTTTGAAGCTAAAGCTCGCCCAATGCCGGAATTCGCTATCGTCGAACCTCTTTCAGCCGCTTGCTTATTCGAGTCTGCCATATCCGCTTGCAAGGAAATCGTAAGTGTGGTGGAGGAGGAGACGATAATGGCTGGTTTGAAATGCGGCACTCCTTCTAGGCATGCGTGGGAGGTGCTTAAGGATTGTGCAAGGTACTTTATTGCGTGCCCGGATTCTGTGAGCGCACATGGGATGTGGGTTTTGGCTCATCCGGCAGGGGAGGATGCTCGAATTGTGTCAGGCGAGTCAGGGAGTGTTGGAGCGGGGTTGGTTAGCGCGCTAAGACACCCTAGTTGTGCGGGGATTAAGGAAACACTAGGTCTTGGCAAGGATTCTGTCGTTCTTGTTATAAACACTGAAGGGGACACAGATCCGTCGAACTACCACCAAATTATAAATGATATCTCAAACAAGCAATTCAATATGCTTGGTATTTGAATCTATGTTACTGTAATTGCAAAGCCAACACGAGGAATCCTCAAAGCATAAACTTGTGCTTGTCGAAATATCAAGAATTACGTTGAAAATTGACATCATATTATGAAAAAAGAGGCAACACACCGCATTAATGGTATTATGAGTTTGCATACAAAAATACCAATCAGGTGAAGCCTCATGATTAATATACCACTAAACAGCCAGATTGCAAAGCGACTTGAAAGGCTAGCCATTTATGAAGCCTCCCAGCAGAAAAAGGCAATGCTGGCGGGCAGGATAATGGCAGCGATGATTTTGCCGGGATATTGCGGAAAGCTCAGTGGCATCGAGCGGAGGACTGGATTGAGCCGGGAGACATATGGCTATATGCTGAGGGACAATAGCTGGGACGACAGCCCGCTTGGCGGCTATGCCGGAATAACTGCGGCGGAAAAGGCTTTTTCTGCCGCTCAAGGGGCTGGCAAACCGGTGGTTGTGTGCTTGGACGGCACCATCAACACAAGGGAGGCTCCCCGGAGCGGGACAACCAGCCCCTCGGAGGGGATGGGCTTCCACTACTCGCACAAGGACAAAAAGAAAGTTTACGGCTGCCAGACTGCCGGGATGCTTATTGGCGCCATGGGCAGCGATTTTTTGTGCCATGGCTTCAGGATATATGGCAAAACAAAGTCCAAAATAGAGCTGGCCCGGGAATTGATATCATGCTTGCCAGAGGCCGAAACCGTTAGTTGCGCGGTTTCCGGCTGCTGGTATGCAAATAAAAACATAATCCCGGAATTTTGGGCCAAAGGCTATGAAGTGGTTTGCGCATTGAAAACCAACAGGATAATCTATCCCGCAGGGCACAGGATCCAAATCAAGGATTTCTCAAAGCTGGTTGAGAAAAACGAGTGTTGCCTCGTTACAGCAAACTCGAAAAAGTACTATATCTACAAGCTTGAGACCCGCTTGGCGGGCATTGAAAACCCGGCGGTGCTTATAAGCTGGCCTGAGGATGGGTTTGGCAACGAGAAAGCGATGAGAGCCTTCCTCTGCTCTGATGTCTTCTTGAGCGGACAGGAGATAATTCACATCTACACCCAAAGATGGGACATCGAGGTATTTTTTAAAGAGTGCAAAAACACATTTGGAGCAAAAAAAATCATGCTCCGGACAATATGCGGGATAAGGAGGCGCTGGCTGATTGCAGCGCTTGCCCACAATTTCTGTGTATCAGAGGGAGGCTCGTTCTTGGAGGGCAGGGCAGAGTTTATTAAAAATGAATTTGAAAATCGAGGAGATTTGCTCTATGAACTGGCATACACCCTCCCCAAAAATGAATTTGCAGAGCTCTATAGTAAAATTGCGTAGTGTGTAATACTAGAATCTCTTTTTGCAATTACAGTATGTTAGAAGTACTAACTATTCAGCCAAAATTTTAAAAACATTAGAGGTTAACTTGACAAAAAAGTACATGAAAAAACTCATCGGCATCCTCATTCTAGCCATCTTGCTCTTTATGGCTCCAGCCTGCTCAAGCCCACCCGCTCCTGTTGACAGCCGTACCTTTGCAGAGGTCCGCGCAGAATTCACTACAGCATTGACAAAGCAGACGACCAGCGACTATGATGTGCCCGAACCGCCCGCTGGCATTTTCGAAACAGTTTATTACCAATCAAGCGTCGGCGACTTGGCTGCTTATGTTTCCTGCGACCCGCAGGACGGCAAGCAACATCCCCTGATTATTTGGGTGGTCGGCGGTTGGGGCAACAGTATTAGCCCTGTCTTTTGGTCATATCCGGATTGGGACAACGACCAGACTGCTTGCGCTTTCCGGGAGGCTGGCATGCTCATGATGTATCCATCTTTTCGAGGCGGCAATAAAAATCCCGGCTATCAGGAATCGCTATATGGCGAGATCGATGATATCGCTGCGGCATATGAGTTCGCTGCGTCCCTTCCTTATGTAGACACAAATCGCATCTACCTTGGCGGACATAGCACAGGCGGCACCCGGGCGTTGCTAGCCGCGGCGTATACTGACGTGTTTAGGGCGGTTTTTTGCTTTGGCCCGGTAGGCGATATCAAAGAGCACAACCAGAGCCAATTCACTTTTGACTCGAAGGACGCGGCAGAAGTCAAAATGCGTTCCCCAATCAATTGGCTAAAAGACATCAACTCGCCCACATTTGTTATTGAAGGGTCTTGCAATTCTTCGGAGGTTAGGAAGATTGAAAAAGCCTCGCAAAATGGAAATCTTCACTGTTTTGTTGTTAATGACACAGACCACTATGGCGTACTTGCCCCCGTTACCATCTTGATCGCCGAAAAGATGAAATATGATACTGGCACTGAGTGCAATATCACCCTCACAAGCTCAGATATCCAAAGCGTGATGAAGATGCAGCCTATTACGCCGATGCCGGTCATGAAGCAATTTGTTGCCGATGAGATCGGAGTCCAGTTCCTCATTCCTGCCATCTGGAGTGCGTATTTATCGCAAGATGAAACCGGATTGGTTTTCTACTCCGATGACTATGGCTACGAGGACAATTTCTGGGATACATCAATGATTCTCATGAGACAGTTTAACCCAAACAACAACTTGACATGTGAACAGCTTGCCGCCGAGTTGGGCTTGGACTGGTCTACGGTCAGCGCACAGGAAAAGACAATAAACGGCTGCCGAACACTTTGGCTTGATTATTATGATGATGTTGAATTCACCAGGGTGCTGGCATTTTTGAGCAAAGAGCAAATCACCCTCTTCTCTTTTTGGCTTCCCCTCGAATACACTGACGCCGGATCCTTATTGTTTAATAGTATTATCAACAGCATTCACATTGGCACGTAGTTGAAATCGGGATATTTGTGTAGATGTACTTTTTCCACCCTCGGCGCAACAGCCAAGGATAGCGCAAGTCGACTTCTACTTCAAAATGAAGTTTTTAATGCGCGAGCTCGCTAATCCCAAATCACACTCATCTCATACTATTACGCCTACACCAAGTTCGATGGCTGCTTTTGCGAGATAGTGATTTGTGGAATAGGATGTGGAACTGAAACCAACCCCAAGAGGTTGGTTCCCAGTTGAAGCCAACGGCGGACTGACGTGCTTGCGTACAGCCTCTGCGCAGCTGGACACCGAATCGTTCCATTTATGCCGTACCTTCATGCCAGAGGTTTTGACGCAGTGGATCAGCCAAAGTGGAAACGTGTGCAGACAAGGCTTTCCAACTAGAAAAGGCTAGGAATAGATCCAGGAACTGAGAGGCTTGGGATTGTTTCAATACAAACAAAGGCTACTGGCGAATAGCCAGTAGCCCAATATTACATTCTGCCCCAAAGAAAGAAGCTGTGATACCTGGTCTTCTTTGGCACTGCCAGAAGGCAATGGCATGAACTTCAGGTAGCGCCTGTCCGAACGGTATTCAAAAGGGTGAGGGAGCCTCGGCAGCCCAATTTGTAATGGGCGGCTTCTACCCGCTTGATTAGTTAGAGCTTTCTATGGCAACCAGAATCCTTGGTCTTTCAGGGTTTGTTGGATTTTTGCCACATCTGCATCGCGTGGCTCTACACCAGAGTTTATTGAGACGTAGGCAGCCGCTCCTGCCGCTTCGCCTGTAGCAACACTGTGGGGTATGAGGTTTAGCCAGTTATGCGCCTTAACATCAGCAGAAACACATCTTCCAGCAGCAATGATGCCGTCAATTTTTTCTGGGATTAGAGCCCTGTAAGGTATTTGCATTGCAATTTCGTCCCCAGGTCTGTTAAACAAGTGTTGGGCAGGGGTGACTGCAATAACATCATCATACTCTTTGCCTTCAAGGAAGTCAGTGTAGTTGATTGTGTACAGTCCTTTGACTCTTCGGGAATGCCTTGAACCGATTACTGAAGCTGTGTCCATCAGATAGACATTTTCAAAACCAGTGACATTCTTTTTCAAGTATTGGATAACAGGCAGCAAGGAGGAGCGGATTTCTATCTCTGTATTTGTAAGATCTGCGACTTTCATGCTGTCCCTGCCTACGATCCAGTTATTTACGAAAACATTATCGTTTCTGGGAAGGGGCAGTGGGAGAAGCCGGAAACCGGCTATCTTGACCAGCTCTGCAAGCTGTTGGGGCCATTTGTCAGGATCAGCCTCCCTGGAATCCATCCACGCAGAATAATCCACATTTGCCAAACGGAAAGGTACGGACATGTTCGAGTTGCGAATCTCCAAATCCATGTCGCTGTAGAAATCTGCTCCTGCTGACGCGAAAATATCTCCCTCGCCAGTAGCGTCAATTACCATTTTGCCCAAGATTGCTCTTCGACCTTCTTTGGACTCGAAGATGACACCGGTGGCTTTATTGCCTTCTGTAATTGCCTTGCATCCCCAGCAATGGAACATCAGTTTTACATTTGACTCAATCGCCATTTCTAGAAGGACAATTTTCAGCCATTCAGGATCCACAAGTGTTGTGTAAGATATTTTACCATCATAAACAGCACCAAGGTATCGTTTCCAATGGCGCACCAGTTCTGGGTCGCTTGATCCTGCCTCGGAAAGCTTAGGTCCATAGACCCCATCCGGTTTGTGGGCTAGCCGATCCATCCATTCTTGTTGTATACCTCTCACTGCTGGACCGGTCCCATTGTCTAGGTTGGGAACAACAAGAACTAATCCTCCAGATGCTTGGCCGCCAAGAAATCCATAGCGTTCAAGCAGTGCAACTTTTGCGCCATTGCGGGCAGCAGAGATAGCTGCTGCTGAGCCAGCAGGTCCGCCACCAACAACAATAATGTCGACTTCGTCATGAATCGGGATATTTGATGCGGGTTCAAGAATTGTTTTTTCCATCTCTTTTCACTTTCCCCCAAACTGGGTATGGTTTTAGCGAGTAGTTTGGGATTTGTTTTTTTTGATATATTTTTTCGATCTTGGTTTTTCTTAATAATATAACCATTTTATCATATACGATGATAAAATGGTGCCTGTAAAAGTGTTGGAAAAAGATTGGTGATTGATTACAATCGCAAAGCTGAATACAGTTATTCTAGCAGGAGTTTAAAAAATAAGTGGGTATCTACTTAGTGCCCCCTAATGATATAATTCACATAAATACACGAATTTAAAAGTTTAAGGAATGTATGGTGAAAAGGAATATCCTGATACAATTCGAGAGTTCTATCAAATGTTCCCCGATGAAGAATCTTGTTTGGGTAAATTAATACGTTTACGTTGGCCAACAGGCTTCATCTGCCTTTCATGCCAACAGGCATCCACTCCTTGGCGCCAAACAAGGAATAGGCTGGCATGCCCGTATTGCCGCCACAAGAATACAATTGCCGCAGGCGCTATCTGTGAAAAAAACCGAACACCCCTGACAACTTAGCTAGATGCAGCATGGCATGCCACTACTGCAAAAAACGGCATGTCTGCGAAGGCGCTTGAGCTAACACTCAGGACAAGCTGCCATGTGGCATGGATGATGCTGCAACGCTCCACGGTTGCGATGGTCAACTCTGAAAGGGCTAAGCTGGCGGGGGGACAGTTGAAGTTGATGAAACGCGCGCCGGCGGCGAGGAGCAAGGCGGAAAACATGGCAGGGGGGCAGGCAAGGACATAGCAGTTATCGCTGTGTAACTATTCAGACTGCCCTGAGAAACTTAACTCAACCCCTTGAAAAGCATCAAGAAGGAGCTGGAAAATACCCATGCCCTGTTTCTTTGCTGTATAGAGGCATGTAAGCGCCGTCGCGAAATCTTTGGCTCCCTTTTCGGTGTGCATACCGCCTGAGACTTTTGCTTGACCTTCAGCACTCGTATATCCCTCTCGGCGGCTGAGTTGTCAAAGGGCACATCAAAATTTGTCATAAACCTGCAAACGCCGTCTTGGCGCTCCAAGAGCCTGTCTAGCAGGGCCTGTGTCTTGCCTTTTCTCAATAGCCCCCTCCCTCTTCCCTGGTGCCCTTGGCGGGATGGGGTTGGCCAAAATGCCTTTCTGGACAATCGCGTTGTACCCGTCCATGAAAGCGCCGGCCACCAGCCCGCTGGCACCTGTTTTCCCCAGCTACAGCAAACTGCCCTTTTTCTCTTTCATCCCAAGCAGCAGCTTGATGGGCTTGGCGGCCCATTCTTGGCCCATCTCCTCATGCATATGCACAAGCTCCCTGATGATGTGGGCACTGCATATGGAATGGACCATCTTGGCGAGTTTGAAATAGGCGGGGATGCAGCCGTGGGGGAGGATGCCTCCAAACTCCCCCACGGCTGCATCCCCGCATCGAGGTCTGCCTCGTGGTCCCGCTTGCTGTAGGGGTAGAACCATGTGGGCATATCAGAGCTAGCCGCATGCATTCATGATAGGGCGCCGCCGACCCGCTGCCCTGTCTCGCCGGCGTTAAGCGCGGCAGCCTCTGCAAGCAGCTTCTTTATGGAATTGCAGGCGCCTTCCAGCTGCTTGGGAGCCTAGGCCGCCATTGAGTGGACAGCCCATGGAGACAGGCCCAGGGAGGTTATGTGCTCTGTGGCCACTGGGGCTATTGGGATATCTATGGCTATCTTTGGCGCAGAAACATGCAAATTTCCGCAAATGCCGCAGTTTGGGCATGGCACACATTCCCCGGGGAGGTGGATGGCTTGGGCCTTTGGGACATCCGGGACCTTTATGCCATGGCCTTCGCGCCCCCCTTGGGCGCCCGGCTTTTTGCCTGCTTCACCCGCCGGCTTTTAGGCTTGGGTTTTGGCGCATGGGGAGGCTCGAAGGACGGCGGCTTGTCCGAGTTGCTTGAGTTCTTGCCCAGCCGCCCTTTAAGCGCGGCATTCTCCCCGGCAAGCGCGGCGTTCTCCTGGGCGGGCCTGTCCCTTTCCCCAGCAAGCGCAGCATCCTCCTCCGGGGCTTGGGAAAGCTGGCTTTCCAGTGGGGAGAGCCAGGCGGCTTTGCGCATGTGCTTATGCCAGGCGCGCATCGAATAGCCAACTTTTAAAACGATGGATTCTTGGTGCCCATCAAGTCTCAGTCTGTGGCGTTCACCTGCGAGCGTATCTCGAAGAGTTCACTTTTCGGTTTAACCGGAGAAACTCGAAAAGCTGTGGATTAGTTTTCAAACGACTTATAAAATATTCACTTTTATCTGAACCTATAACACAAAAAGATATTGTGGGCGGTTATTGGAACAATGAAGATTTTAACGTACTTGACAAGGGTATCACGCGAACAAAATAGTCGGACAATATCAATCCCGATCAACAGAAACGCTATGAATGAATATCTCAATATTGAATGTAGCGCGCTTTCAAGGGAGTTGTCCTATATGAAACGCGATAGATAGATTATCATAAAAATAGTTTTAGCTTAATCTAATGTAATCGCGACACGAAAGATAACAATTACGAGCGAGCAAGCAAGCATAGGAATTGCAGACGCAGACGCGCCACAATTCCTTCACCGCTACTCCTCGCCCTGCGATCGAGGGAACCCCTGCGGTTTACTTGTCGGGGGTAATATCCCCGAACTTCTCAACTCTTGGGCTGCTGCCCAAACCCGCCGTATTTCCTTGAATATCCAGAATCGCGTAGCACTGTATAGATATCCAGAGTTTATTAAAAACCGTGTTATGGCATAGCTCTGTCATCAGTTTGTCTCTAATTTTCCGACCCTGTTAAGGTCAACTTGAGGCCCATTCCATCGCACTGCGGGTTAGTTGGCATATAATCAGCATCGAGGGCAGGATCGACCTCAAGCGAACCGCTGTCGCCACTGATGTGGGATTGCCACGCGGAAAGCCCCGCGTTTTCGAAGGTGCTGTCCGGTCGGTAATCGGCAAACAATGCACTTTTACTAGCAAGGTAATAGCAGTTATTGTTCATCACCGGATTGCCGTCGAGAGCGGACATACCGCCAAGTTCATTGGCATAACGGATTTCTATCATCGGACGGACGATGCCGGATGGCTGGCACACAATGTTATGGTGCATATTTGGGTTAACGTTAGCAGGTCGCCCCGCATAATCTTCCCAATCCTGATATGTGAGTCCGAAATAAATCGCGCTGTGATACTGTCCGCCGTTGGCTACATTGACCAGGGTGTTGTTGTAAACCTGGGCATCTTTGGAACCATAGAAACCAATACCCTCCCAACCCGTGTCTACGATCAGGTTGTTTCGTACAACTCCCCGGATGTTTTCATAATACTGCGGATTCACGGCAATATTAAAAAATTTCGGGCTGGTATCAAAGCCCACCATGATTCCGGCTCCATACGCAACTTCAATCCGGTTGTTTTCGATCAGCACATCGGTCGCACCGCCTTTAGCGTAGATTGCATTGGAACAGATATCGTGGATATAATTGTTGTGTACCACCATATTGTTGCCGTTGACGTTATCAATACCTTCAGCGTTATCTTCTCCGTTATGAGGTCTGCCGTCAAACGCCCGCCCCGATTTGTATATTTCGTTATATCGGATGGTGACGTTATTACAATTAGGTTTGACTTTTACTACGTCGTATCTGGAATCATGCAGTACACAGTCTTCGATGATAATATCAGATGCTCCGGCGCGGTCAGCGGGATCGCCCCAATCCCATTTGGTTTCCATGCAAACAGCGTAAAATCCGCCCATCACTTCGACACTTTGTAATTTGCCGCCCGATGAGTCGACATCGAAATAAACTCCGGAGTCCTCATCAGCGCCGGAATCATAGGTAGTGAGGTCAATAACCGCCCATTCGCCTTTTGCGGACCTTATGGTGATATTGGGTATTCGTATACGAACATTGATTCCCTCACGATACGTCCCGCCGCGCAGAATGATCGTGTCGCCGGGTTGGGCAGCTGCTAAAGCCGTATTAATACTCTTGTAAGGGGCGTCAATAGAGCCGTTTGCTGTAGCGTCATTGCCATTTGAAGAAACATAGACGCCGTTTGCGTGGTCTTCGCCCAAATTAGCGCGCGGTCCAACTTTACCGTAAGCGCCTAACGGCGGGGTGGTGTTACTATTGGTTGGGCTTGCGCTGCTGACACCGTTATCCGAAGAAGATGGGACGCTAATTCCGGGGCTATTTCCACTTTCGGAATTGATGTTGCCGCCACATGCGGTCAGCAAAGAGACTGCCAGTATAAGTGCCAGCATTTTGGTCGTCATCATTTTTCTCATTCGACTATCCCTCCCATTATCATTACGCCTTTGCCGCGGCATTTAACCTACTCTTATGCTGTGTGGTCAAACCGGGGCTATTCAACCAATTCCTTCTCATTTCCTCGAAAATCGTGTCCGGGTTTCAGCGGTTTCATTCTCTGCTCGATATAGCCGTTCGCTATGAGATAATTGGATGTGATGAAAGCAAGGTCATTTCCCAAAACGTATTCCATTATAGCAAGCAGTTTCTCTATATTACGGCTCGCACCTTTGAAGCTATCGCCAATAAACGGCATATCATTTTCTATAATCTTTTTAAAAGTGTACAGCAGGTCAGGATCGATTGTCAGCGAATACCCATCAGCCGTGACCTGTGTCAATTGGGACTGCGATAATATCCTGCTCGTCGCTCTCGCCTATGCCGATAAATCTTATATTGGAGTTTATTTCTTCAACTGTCAAATCCTTTTCTACTTGTTGCGCGAGTATGATCTCGCGGCTCTCACACACATGAGGCAGTCTGCGCGCCACCGCAATCGCCCTTTCTTTTTCGCCAGCTTTCATGTAGATAAAGCACAGTGCGGCGCGGGTCGTGTGATGAACCTTATCACCTTGGTTGCTCGATAACACACGTTCGCATAATGAAACAGCATGGGTTAACTTAGCCGGATCATCTTCAAGGGCAAGCGCCATGTCTGACATGATGCCTTCGTCATTCGGAAATGTTTTAAGTCCTTCTGAAAAAACTTCGATGGCGGCGGTTATGTCACCGCTTCGCCAATGGTTGTGCGCGTTGGTGAAAACAGCGGTTCTCGTCTGCCGGTCATTGATTTTGTCCATGCCGATGAGTGCATCTCGGTGACTTTGTATAGGTTTGCAAGAGCGGGTAGTAGCGTGATGTCACGCAGCGTATCACTACGCTCCCACTTGCTCACGCTCTGAGTGGAAACGCTTAGCTTCTCCGCAACTTCCTCTTGCGTAAGGTCTTTTCCTTTGTGTAGGTTTTTCAAATTTTCAGCGATGAATAACATGTTAGGTTCTCCAAAAAAGTATTAGCGCGCTTGAGAGTATTATAACTGCAAGCGCGCCAATGTTCCATATCTCGTTAGGTGATAAAAATTCTATTGTCAGGCGAATTTAATTTTGAACCAAATAACATAGCCGAACCCATCACCGACGAGTTTGATGTCGTCGGGACTGGTTCGACTACGTTTAGTGGATGGTGGAGAATAGGGGGATCGAACCCCTGGCCTTGTGATTGCGAACCACACGCTCTCCCAGCTGAGCTAATTCCCCATTGCTTTTGCTACGAAAGGTATTTTATCACTTGCTACAAAGAAAAACAAGCTGAACATAGATTTTTTCACAACTCATATGACTGAGTAAATTCCCAAAGTAAGTTCCACAGTGGAAAACCAGGTGGCGTTTAGTCCAGGACGGCAAATGATGTAAAATTAAGCCTAGGAAGTTGGGAAATTTCATTTTTGAAAGGAAACACAAAAATGCCAGACAAAAAACAAACAAACATAGGCACATGGCCAGCGAAGACAGGCAAGAGATACATGAATGCCTTGACAATGGGATGACTTTCAAGGCGATTGCAAAACGGATCGGCAAGGATCAAACCACCGTCTCCAAGGAAGAGGGGAAACACATGGGGATCCGGCCATACATCATAAAGCCCTCTAACGCAGACGGGCCGCCAGCTGTGGAAAAGCAGCGCCCGTTGCTGCTGCGCGCCCCTTATGTTTGCAACTCTTGCGTGTAGCGGCGTGGTAACTGCGGGTTTCGCAAACAGCTCTACAACGCCAATAAGGCGCAAACAAAGCACAAAGCGCTGCTAAGCGGGGTCCGGGAGGGCATCCCCTTGGACAAGGACGGGTTCCGGGAGGCGGACGCAGTGACCAATGAGAAGATGAAAGAGAGCCAGCACCTCTACCATATAATGGAGCCCAATGACATCCCGTTCTCAAAATCCCCGGCATGCCGCCGCCTCCGCCAGGGGCGCCTGTCCGCCGGAAAGCTTGATTTTCCCAGGACCGTAAAGCTCAAGAGCCGCAAGAAGCCAATGGGGCAGACAACCCCCAAGGCTGCTAGGGCTAGCCGGGAATACGCCGATTTCCCCAGCTTCATTGAGGAAGGCGTCATAGGCTCCTCGGTTGGGATGGACACTGTCACCAGCAGGCTTGGCGGCAAAACCATTATGACACTGCATTTCACCAACTGCAACTTCATGTCTGCGCTGCTTTTGGACAACAAGACGGCAGCGGAAGCCGCCTCCAAAATCAGCGGCTTCAAGGGGCCGCTTGCAGCCAACGGGCTCAATTTTGGCGATATATTTCCAGTATTGTTGACTGGCAACGGAGCCCCCCATGTGGCGGCGTTGGGAAAGGCGTTGGCGGAGAGCTGGAAACCAAGATGTTTCTTTGCGGCCCGTGCAGCTCCAGCCAAAAGCCCAAGGTGGAGAAAAACCAAACCATTTGCAGGGGCATAGCGCCAAAAGGGGAAAGCTTTGACAGTTTCTCCCAAGAGACAGCCAACTTGGCGTCCTCGCATATCAACAGCGTGAAGAGGAAATTATTGAGCATTCGAGCTGTACTCCTTCATGTATGGGGACGCTTTGGCGGCTGAGTCGGGTGTGAGGCCCATCCCAGCCGCTGACGCCGTCCAGTCGCCATTGTTGTTGAAAAACAAGGAGAGGTGGAACAGCTGCTTTAAAATATTATCCTTAGTTCCCGGGTGTAAATTCTAACCACACTCTACTGTTTCCTCGGGATTATCTCAGGGCACTTTATCTTGAACAGCTTGTAGCAGTCTTTCGCTTTTTTGAAAGCTTCCTGGGTGACAATCCTGTCATCAAAAACCTTGCATTTTTGGTTGCGCAAGTTGAGCAGCAGCGATATAGGGTTGTAAGCGGTTTCTAGCAGCGCGTCCTGCAGCTTTTTGATGACAACAGCCACAATGAATGTGAGCAGCAAGTGCCCCCTTAGCGCCTCCTCCGTCTGGACGCGCAGCGGGAGCAACCCGGCGTAGTTTTTGCCTATGTCAAACATTTGCTCAATCTGCTGCCTTGTGTAGTACAGCGGCAGCACTTTAGAGATGGCAATCCGGCGCGACGAGACAAGGATGAATATGCTTTTCTTGTTTATCTCGTCATATACCTGCCCAGTGTCCATGTTTTTGTCCTTTGCCCGCTGGAATGTCTTGCGCGCCCCAAGGGACCTTTGTTCGATATCGAGGCCTATGTATGCATGCGCGTTGTGGCCGTCCAGCTGGACTTTGGCGTGCTTGAGGTAGACATGCCTCCCGTTGTATTCGACAAGGTTCTCCTTGGCCTCAAGCGACCCTAGGTGCTCCTCCAGCAAATCTTTGTATAGGACAAGGTTGGGCTTGAGCCTTGTGACAAAAGATATCTTCCTGGCAAAGAGGTCTTGGATATTGTCCGAAGTGTAGTAGCCAGCGTCCAGAATGGCGAACTTCACATTCACCCCTTGCGCCTTGAGCTCCCCAAGCGTCCTTATAAGCGTGGAAGTGTCAATCATATTGCCGGGGCAGTAGCGGAAGTACAGGGGCAAGCCTGTGTTTTGCTGGACCACGCAAATAAGCCTTGTCTCCTTTGAAACCTCGCCGTCTTGGCTTCGCAATGCGGTCAGCGGCAGGTGGATGCTGTTTGGCAGGCCAGTGCTGTCGACCAGGATGTTCTCTGCGTTTCCGGCGTCCACCTCCGCCATCCCAAGCATTTTGAAGTACTCCTTGAAGAACTCTCTTTGCGAGCCCTCGTCCCCGATCGCCGCCAGGAAATCGCTGACGCGCTGGCTGGAGAGGCTGGCGCCTGGGTACAGCATCCTGGCGTAGCTGCCTTCCCACCAGCTAAGGGCGTGGGTGTTCGCCAAGGGGCATAGCGCATAGAAGCAAACCATCGCCATGAGCGTGTCGAGGTTGCCATAGCCGACAGCTGAAATCGGCGCGATCAAGCCGTTCCCGTTTATGAACTGGTCCAGGAAGAAAACGTCGCCGAAGTCCAGCACAAGGGACTCCTTGCGGCTCCTCGACGGCGGGCTGAAATCGGCAGGCGCGCTCCCGTAAGCGCCGCTTTCAAGGTCGTATGTGAAGACTCCACGCTCGCGGTTGCTATAAATCCCGCGCTCCTCGTCGAGCACCCTGCCAAGGTTGGTGTAGTTCTTTGAGATACCGTTCCCGATTCTTTTTGAGACGCAGAGTTTCGCGTACTTGATGCCGTTTTTGATGTCGTATGCGATAAACAATGTGTAGCCCATCCTCGTGGTTAGAATATGAATTACTAACCACATTATGGCAAAAATCGATAAATAATGCAACTATTATTTGAGATATTTAACCATTTTAGGATGTATTCTGGTTTACAATTAGCTTGTTTCATTGTTATATATCGCTACAATTTATAGTGGATAGAATTTTAGATCGGGAATTACGGATCATACTTTCCAGGCGCTAAATTACTAGCGGGAATTTCCCAACTAAAATTCAAAACCAGTGCCGTTTAACCTGAAAGACGCTTTTTAAAGGCTTGTTTGCTATGCCCTTTTCCTGGCGCCCAGGCTTCCCAGGCTTTCAGAGCCTGCCTGTTTGGATCACCATTATATTAAAACATTATTTTCCATATTAAATTCTCTTTATTGTTTCGCCCTTTCACAGAGTAAGGTCCAGGCGGCCACCACTGTGGCGCTTGCTTTGGGAATTTACACTCATATGACTGGATATGACCATGGTGAATTGAGAAACTCTAGTCGGGTTTATCTGTAATGGAACAAACCATGATGGCATTGCAGAAGATATGCAACAAGACAATATCGGTATCGACGAGTTTTCGGCACTTTAAGCGACTGCCGGCGCAATACTTGAATACAGAGCTTTCCGGCGGTTGTGGTTCAGGTTCGTATTGCGTATGTAATTAATAATTCCCGGTATTTTTTTTGATTTTTTCGGTATATGTTCAGCCCAAGTCATCTCTTGAAAAAACAACAAAATTATGTTATGATTTTTTTGTTCGATTAATTATCTAGCACCAAAGAGGGGTGAAAAATGATAAAAAAAATCGCGTTATTCCTTACTCTCATCATTCTTTTATCTAGTTGTGGTGGAGGAAGCAACAATGCAAGCATAACGGATCCGGCCAAAAATGGTGGTGAAGAAGAAAATGGCAAAATCGAAGAGGATGTTGTTGATTATGAGGACAATGGCAAAGAAATCTTTACATACGACGATATCGAGCCATTAATTGATGCCTACAAAGACTATACAATTGGTCAGCTTGATGAGTTAATCATGCCAACAAGCTACTCTTATATTTTCATTGGGGAAGAGACTAACGAGACAGAGTTGACATTGATTAGCAATGATGGCGATTTATCAGTCATGTTTGTTTCTGAGGAAGGCGATTTGTTTGGCGATGGAAGGGATGAGATTGACACTATCCCATCTTCAGTCAAATCGTTGAAAGGGAAAATTGTTGGAGTGGTGTGGAAAAACGAAAATTATCCAATCAAAACTCCAAGAGGTTTAGGAATTGGAACTAGCAAGGATGATGTTATCGATGCTTTCCTCAAGTACATCGGGCATCCTCAAAGCCATGTCCTATATGACATAAGGGCAATCAACAAAGATGCGAGAGATTCTTGGACAAAGTCTTTTGTCGGGGCGTTTTTCTCGGGCGATGAGATTTACTATGTATGGACAAACATCACCCAGAAGGAAGAACAAAGGGATTATTGTGAGTTGAACTATTGGCTTGATGAAAACCAAAAGGTGGAGTCGCTTTTCTTTCATGCGTTTTCAGACCCACCAATTAAAGTTGAATAAAGGCAAAGACTATCAGCAGCTGAGTGTCAATTGTTTTGGACAAGCGCCTATTGGTAATTAGACAATATTTATTGTTTCTTTAGTTTGCAAAGATGAGTGCGAAATTCTTTTGACAAAACAAGATAGTGCATACTGCTGAAAGAATGAATTCTTAGCTATAGTAGAATAACGTTACAATTTGCAGCTTTAAGACACTAGACGCCACAAATATGCGAAAAAAGTGTATTTATGGCGTTTTTCCTTCTTTGGATTGCTAATTATTACTATCACTGTGGCATTGGCTCATTGATGAAAATTAACATGGAAGGATCCTTTGTAAACAAAGATCCAGTTTATTGTTGCCTGTCAGCATACTAGCCAGCGAGTGCAGGTTGCAAGATTTGGGTTAGGGATTGTGCTCGTCCGGGTGTTTTCTAGTTGATAGAGCAGCGGAGTCCTAGCCTCTTCTACAACCACTAAGAATAATTGGTTTTATAAGCTAGATACTTCAAGGTCTCCAATTTAGCTGTCTTGGTTTGGCTCGGATTCATATTGGTTGCTGATCACTTTTTGGAATTCATCGAAATTAGGCAGATCCTCTAATTTGTCCAAGCTAGCCAGTTTCAAAAATTCTAAGGTTGTCCGGAAGGTTTTGGGCCTGCCTGGCACATCAAGACGCTCCGACTCATATACAAGGCCACGTGCAATCAGCAAATCTAATGAGGATGTAGATTGCACACCCCTAATCCGCTCAATATCAGAGCGTGTGGCTGGTTGCCTGTAAGCTACTATTGCCAAGGTTTCTAACGCCGCTTGTGATAGGCTTGAAGGAGCGTCAGTCCTTAGCGCTCTTTCCACAAATTCAAAAAGCTCTTGCTTTGTGGCGAGTTGGACTGAGTCTTGCAGCCGAATGAGAGAGAGCCCCCTTGATTCAGAAGATGCATAGTGGTCTTCCAAGTAATCTATTGCATTTTCTAGCGCGTCAATTGTGACTCCGATGGCCAGGCACAGTACTCTTTTGTCTGTAGGCTCTCCTGCAGCGAAAAGCACAGCCTCAAGCGCGGCAACCAGTATATTGTCATCCATTAGCGCCTCCCGCCATTTTTTGGTTTTCCGGCTTGGATATGTATATTTCTGAAAATGGCTGGTCTTGCATAATTTGGGCTTGGTTTTGCTTTGACAACTCAAGCATTGCGAGGAAAGCCGCAACAACTTGGCTTCTGGCTGTTTTTTCACCCAAGAAAGAAGAAAGGGAGAAAACCCCTTCAGTTGAAAGCCTGGTTAACATCTGCTCGATCCTGTCTTGGACACTAGCCTCCTCCAGGCTAAGCGTTATGATATTGGGCTGCTCGCCTGGCGTGCCGGTTTTTCTCAACAATACCTTTTTTAGAGCCCCGGCGAGAATTTCTGTCTCCAACTCGCCGGCAAAGCTGCCAGCCACAAGCTGGGGATAGAAAGATGGTTCCTTAGTGTAGATTTTGTAAAGAGAATCTTCTCCCCTTTGTAGAAAACGTGCAGCCATTTTGAAAGCTGCGTATTCCTGGAGCTGCTCTGCAAGCAGTAGCCTTGGATCGTCATCTTCTTCATCAACCGGCTTGCTGGAGGGTAACATCATTCCGGATTTGATTTCCAACAGCCTTGCAGCCATTGTTACAAAGTTGCTAGCTATCTCGACATCAAAAGCGCCAAGCATATAAATGTATGACATGTATTGCTCAGTAATCTGGGCAATAGGTATATCAAAGATGTCAATTTTGTTCTTTTTTATTAGTGCGAGAAGCAGGTCAAGGGGTCCTTCATATTTCTCAATGGCAATTATCTTCTCCATCAGACAATTATTATCGAGTAGACAATGAAATTCAAAATATAGTTGATTGGACCCGTGATAATTTTGTCAATCACCCCTGTAACCATAAGCACTATAAAGATTATTGAGAAATAACTCTGGTACTTATAAAAGGCGATTTCATAATTCTCAGGAAAGAATGAAGCCAGAATCTTCGATCCATCCAGCGGAGGGAATGGCAGCATATTAAAAAAAGCGAAACCCAAGTTTATGCCTATCCCTTGGAACACCAGATTCATTAGTGTATACATCCTCGCGCTGTACAGGATTTTAGCAATGATAATGAAAAGAGCCATCATGCATAGATTCGAAGCTGGACCAGCAGCAGAGACAATCCTGATCCCCTGCTTTCTATTTTCAAAATTTGAGGGATTGACTGGCACTGGCTTTGCCCACCCGAACCGGAAGAAAACAATGCATAGAAATCCCACAAAGTCGATATGGGCAAGCGGATTAAGCGTAAGCCTGCCTGATTTATGCGCAGTTTCGTCGCCCATTCGGAAAGCAGCATAGCCATGGCTATATTCATGGACAGTAACTGCCATCAAACCTATGAGCAAAACTGCAACCAACTCAGGGAGCTCCGAAAAGCTGTACCCCACAATCCTGCTAAAAATCGTATCCCAAATTGTTCTCAATACAAATCCTCCTTATAGACAAATCAAAGCCAAGAAGCTACAACATCATTTCTTGCAATCTGCTCATAAGTGTCGCGTTTCACAATTAATTCATCTTTGTCCCCTGAAAGCAGAACCACACTTGGGCGGCAAATCCTGTTGTAGTTTGAGGACATGGCGTAGTTGTAAGCGCCTGTGTTGAACACGACAACAATGTCCCCAAGCTCGACAGCCGGCAAAAGTATATCCTTTATCAGTGTATCGGTCTCGCAGCATTTTCCACTGATAGTCACCAGGTCATTTTTTTCCATATCATATTTGTTTGCGAGGGCGGCATTGTGCACTGCGCCATACAGCGCAGGCCTTGGATTGTCTGTCATGCCTCCGTCAACACTTACATATTTGCGGATAAATGGGATCTCTTTAACAATGCCTACAGTATATAGAGTAATGCCTGCAGGCCCGATTATATACCTGCCCGGCTCTACAATTATCTTGGGCATCTTGATGCCCAGCTGGGAAACTTGGTCGTTGATCACTGAAGCCATGGTTCCTATTGTTGTATCTACATCAATCCCTGGCTCGTCCTGCAAATAGTTGATCCCAAAGCCTCCGCCTAGATTTAGCTCTGAAAGCTCCACACCCATTTCTTTAATGTTGTAGACAGTTTCGATCATTGCGTTGGCTGCAATCTCAAATGGCTTGGGGGAGTAGATCTGCGATCCAATATGGCAATGGAGCCCCTGCAAATTCAAATTTGAACAGTCTATGACCCTTCTGGCTGCCCTGGTAGACATGCTGATGGGAATTCCAAATTTTGAGTCGACCCTTCCTGTTTGCACATATTCATGGGTGCTAGCCTCCACGCCGGGAGACAGCCGCAAGTGGACCTTTTGCATTATACCCAGCTGTTTCGCGGCTTCGTTTAGTATATCGATTTCTGTGATGCTGTCGATTGTTATTGTGCCGACGCCTGCGCCCAACGCCTCTTTCATTTCTTGCCATGATTTGTTGCTTCCATGGAATGTGATCCTTTTGGGGTCGAAGCCTGCAGCAAGCGCAGTATAAAGCTCTCCACCTGACACGACATCAAGGTCAAGGTCCAGCTTGTCTGCTATTTTGCACATAGCAATGTTCAAAAACGCTTTTCCAGCGTAGTTGATTCGGTAATCAGTAATTCCGTGTGTAGCAAAGGCTGCCCTTATTGTGTTCACAGATCTTGCGATTTTATCTTGGCTCACAACGTATAGCGGGGTGCCGTACTTTTGGGCTAGATCAACCGTATCGTGCCCTTCAAAAATGTAATGTCCATTGCTCATATAATAAATCTCCCGAGTTTTAGCAAATGCTATAATTATTGATAAGATCCTACAGGATCAAAAATGATTTTAACATATAGCGCATCTATTTGACAATCAACAACAGGCTTTGAAGAAAAATACATGCGCAAAAGCGAGTTTTTTTATAGTCGAATTTGATTCATTTCGCAAAGCTAGCTAATTCAGGATATAGGCGGGCAAACTAATGCTTAAAAGAAAAACAAGTGTATAATAATTGGAGCATAGCTGGTGTTGGCCCTTAGTGGAATTGTGTTATTTTGGTTGCTGATAAGGAGAGATAATGAGAATTAATAGATATTTGGCAAAGAGCAATGTCGCAGCTCGCAGAAAGTGTGATGAGCTGGTCACTTCTGGCAGAGTCAAGGTTAACGGAGAGGTTGTTGTCCAACTTGGCTTTGATGTTTCACAAGGAGATATCGTAGAGGTGGATTCCAAGGTAGTCTCTCCAGATTTAAACTATGTGTACTACATGCTGAACAAACCAAGAGGTGTGATCAGCGCATCCAGCTCTACCCATGGGGACACAACTGTTGTCGATTTGATAAAGGGCGGGTCGGGCCAAAGGATATATCCAGTCGGCAGGCTGGACAAAGATTCGGAAGGGTTGATCTTTTTGACAAATGACGGGGATTTTGCCTACCAGCTTACCCATCCAAAATTCGAGAAAGTTAAAGAGTACGATGTTGTTGTGTCAGGCCCCGTGGACCACGCAATGGCCACGAGGCTCAGAAAAGGCGTAAGCGACAAAACCAATGAAAAGCTCCAGGCCAAGGTGCGTATCGTAAAAACAGCCCCGGACAAAAGCCTTTTGCATATCACTCTGAGGGAAGGAAAGAACAGGCAGATAAGAAGGATGGTCGAAATTGTCGGCAGGACTGTTATCTCCCTCAAGCGTGTGAGTGAAGGCGGCTTGCGGCTGGAGAGCCTTGGGGTTGGCGAATATAGGCAGCTTAGCAATGCAGAGGTGGATTCCCTCCTGCGCAGCCAAGTTGTCTCGACAAAACAAGCCGCCCAAAGAGGAAAACGTGGAGCTTCGGCGACCCGAAAACCTGAATGGCCAAATAATGCGGAGGGCAGTGCTAAAAAACATCCCAATCCCAACACACGATCCTGGGAGGGCAGGGCTTCTTCAAGACTGCGCCAACCAAGCGAATCGCCTAACCCTGAAAGGCGAGGGCAGGCAAGAGGTCCTGCAGCAAATTCAAGATCGAAAAGAAGTTGAATTTGAAGTAGCGTTTATGAGGATATAGCGCGATCGAATTAAAAATGTGGTAGTATAGCATTGACAGGTTGTGATGTCTGCAAAATCCAATATGTTTGCAGACAAATTGTCGCCTGGATTATTAAAACAAAATAACCGCTTTAAGGCAGTGTTAATTGAAAGGAGTTGAATTATGGCATTTGCAGAATCTTCAAAGATGTTCCCGATTAATCCCGATGTAAGTTTGGAATTGTTGTCTAGAGGCATTGAACAGTTTCTAATCCAGAGGGAGGGGATGGTGTGCCAGTCTTTCCAAACACCCGATGGATACAGCATCCAAACAAGGAAACAGGATGATTGGAAAAAATTCGCAATGCTTGACAATGCTATGCAAGTCAATGTCAGCATAGCCGGAGACTATTTCTCTGTGTCAACCGGCGGGGCAAAGTGGGTTGACAAAGCTATAGCGGGAGGTATGGGCATGATCTTGATGTGGCCGCTGGCGCTTCCTTTGCTCACTTTTTCAAGTGTAGGCTGGTGGCAAACAAGGCAGCTTCCCGAGAAGATAATGGAATTTGTCCAGCAGTTCCTCATGTCAAGCGGGCAAAGCATCTATATCCCGCCAGCTTATGAGAATCCTTACCAGCCCCAGGAAGACTCTTTTGCGCAATACAATGCCCAAGCGCAAAAATATGAGCCCACACCGCCATATGCGCCGCAAGCACCTGGTTTTAGGGCGCCACAGTATGGAACTACACAAAGGGAGCAAGAAAAAACATGCCCGGTTTGCAACGCGTTGGTTCCCGCTACAAGCAAGTTCTGCCCCGAATGCGGAAACTCGCTAGAGGCGCCAAAGTTTATTTGTCTTGCATGCAATGCAGAATTAGACAAGGAATATAAGTTTTGCCCTGACTGCGGGGAGAAGACAGGTATAGAATAATCCCGATTTCTACTTGACCTCGATAAAACCGCTTAACAAGCTCATTTCCAAGTACAAGAAGAAGTGGGCTTGTTGTTTTATGTCAAAAATCATTGTTAATTTGTTAATAGTACTAAAACTTTGCAAAGGACGCATTCATACCATTTTTTCCAAGAGATTTCCGCAATCGTTATATTGTAACTTTTTTGGTATTGAAAACTGGCAATATAGTGATATTATTATAATTAAGGTATAATATCGGCTTAGCATTAAAATATGTTCATATTATAATGGAAGTCGAGCTAAATTTAAACCTGATTTCAATAAAATCAAATAATCACCGTAATTTATTAAAATTGGTTTGTATCTTAATTAGATGCGTTGTCTTTAAAAATAAAACGGTATAAAATTGACAAAAAAGAAGTTTTTGAAGAAAGTAGCAATTCAAGAACAGATTATTAGGGGATTTTTGTATGGACGAAAATACTATCCAATCACTATGGCCTGAATTGGAGATAGTGGAAAAAATCGGTCAAGGAATACATAGCGAAGTATATAAAGCTGTCATGAGAGGCACTGCTGGACAGAACCAATACTATGCTGTCAAAGTTTTGGAGATACCAAAACAAGCGACAAATCCACCCTCATCTAGCGCTTATAACGCAGCCCAAGTCATGAATTCAATAATAGCTGAGTTAAAGACTCTGAAAGACATCCAATCTGACTACATAGCAAAACCGCTGGATTATTCAGCTCAGCCAAGAGAGGATGGAGGATGGGACATCTACCTCAAGCTTGAACTGTTGCGAAGCCTGGAAATCTACATGGGTGCGCGGGGGTTGTCTGAGCGGGAGGCAATCAAGCTTGGGCAAGATATTTCTGACGCTTTAGTGCATGCCCACAAGAATAACTTGGTTCATGGCGAGATTAAGCCCCAAAACATTTTTGTTGATCCCCAGGGGGGATTCAAGCTCGGGGATTTTTCTGTTTCCAAGAATGCCAGGATAATGGATAGGCTTGTGTCGAGGCCTAGGCGGATGATTTTTGCTGCGCCTGAGACCTATAATTCAAACGCAAGCACGCAATCATCAGACATATATTGCTTGGGTCTGGTTGTTTACTATAGCTTGAATTACTGTTTGTTGCCATTTGCGACAACAAATATCCCAGGAGAGAGAGAACTCCAAGAGCTTCCTATCAAAAGGATGACAAGCGAAATTCCACCCCCAGAGGGAGCCAGCGGCGAAATAGCGCAAGCAGTTTTGAAAGCAATTAACCCTATGACTGTAAACAGGTATATGGACGCTTTAAGCTTCAGCAAAGAATTGCAAACGGCATTGATGGAGATGCTTGACCCAAGGAATATTGGCCCCCGAAACGAAGCGATAGGCGGTGTCATTGACGGGTTCTTTCAAAGATCAGCCGAAATGCTTTCCGAAACTAAAAAAAGCATTAGCCGCTTTGGCGCCATGAAACGTATTGATACGCCAACGTATGGGAATTTTTCAGGAAAAACAGGGAAGATAAACGCTTCAGAATTTGAGGAAGAAAATATCCAAGGCGTTGTCGAAACTCCAGAGCCGGCAGGGCATGGAGCAGGCTTTGGGTTAGAGGATGTGCCGGATGGCTTTGGAATGTTTGAGTCAATAAGCGATATTGACCTCTCTGAAGATACTGGCAGTTTCAACCCATTCGGCTCGGACTTGGATGATATAGACTTGCCAGACACCCAAGGTGGCTATGGCAACCTTGAAGAAAGCGGGGACATTAATCTGCCGGAGGCATCAAGCAATTTAAGCCACTTTGATGATTCGGCAGTGGATAGCAGCCGCCTGGATGCTGACACCAACTACAACCCTTTTGATGCAGCCGGCGCTGTAAACTTTTCTGACACAACTGATGGTTTTTATCTAAGCGAGCAAGATGAGGAGCCTCTTATCCAACAGATGCCGCTTGCTGCTTCTTCGAGTTTCCAGCAAGCAGCCTCGAAAGGCGCATTTCAATCTGTGCCAATAACAGGCAGCTACAATGGGGGGACTTGGGGCAGCCCGAAAGACGAAATAGCCGAGCCGCCGCCAAGAAAGACTCTAAGCCGCTCAGTCCCCAGAAAAAGCCAGGCTCAGCAAAATATATATTCAGATGATGGCGAGGATGATCTTCTCCTCGATCCAAGCCCAGTACCCAATGCGCAATCCGATCTCGCTGGCAGCGGCCAAAACGCTTTTATGGGCAATGCGGCTTTTGACGAAGAAGAGGATGAAGAAGAGTTTGATTTCACCCCTGCAAGGAAGAGAGGCCGCCCGGAGCGGAAAGAATCGAAGTTTATCAAAGCAGGAGTTATAGCTTTGGTTGCGATTTTGGTTATATCGCTGCCAATTATGCTCTTTGATGTCAGAGGGTTTGTGGATTCGCTGTTTTCAAAAAAAGCCGCAGAGGCTACAGAGCAAACTACTAACCTTCCTCCTGACAATTCGCAGCAAGCCAGCTCTGGGGACGACGAGCCAACAATAGAAAACAGTCATGGCGAACAGAACACAAATGCAAATGAAGGCAACCAAAGTGTAGACCCGCCTGTGCAAACAGTTGCCCAGCCAACATATGAAGGCGCCAACAGGCACTTTGTCGAATTTTACGAGAGCTACATTGCTGCTTTGAATGCAAGTGACGCAAATTTGTTGACCGGGTGCAACAGCACAGCGAAAAGCAGCATGCAAGAACGGTTTAAATACAATACAAACAGCACATATTCGCTAAAGACAGTCGAACTGGATCCGTCAAGGAAAAAGCAAGACGGCCAGGATTTCACAATGAGCTACAGATGCACTACTAGCTATACCAGCAATGGATCATCGACTCCGAAAAGCGCAGTTGCTGTTTGGGATGTCAAGATTAGCTATTCCAGCCTAGATCAAAAATATACTGTTGTCAGCGCGTCAAGGCGAGACAACAGTGAGGAAATCAGGATCAGCAACCCAGAAAGCATTTACCCAGAATAAGAGCCTTAGCAAATTTTTATCTAGCGAGGAGACATTTGAAATACAGATACAATTTTGGAGTCGACATTTCACAGTTCGGTTTTGGCGCAATGAGGCTGCCCACTTTGGGCAGCCCTGCTGATATAGACAGAGAATTGACTGAAAAATTGCTGCTGGAAGCATATAATAACGGAGTTAATTATTTCGACACTGCATATGTCTACCATTTCGAGCAGTCAGAAGTTGTTTTGGGAGAGGTATTTGACAAACATAATATCCGAAATAGAGTGTATTTGGCCACAAAACTGCCAACAACAAGCAGGCACGCTGATAAACCATTCACTACCGCGTTTGGAGAGCAGCTGAGCAGGCTGCGTACAAATTACATTGACTTTTACTTGATACACAGCTTAAATTCAAAAAAATGGGCATCTCTAAAAGACCGTGGTGTTGTCGATTTTATGAACAGCATTCGGAATGATGGTGTCATCAAGCATCTCGGTTTCTCTTTCCACGGGGAATTTGAAGAGTTTCAAGAAATTATTGAAGATTATGACTGGGAGTTCTGCCAAATACAATATAATTGGATCGATATCGATTACCAAGCAGGTGAGCGGGGCATACAGCTTGCCTCATCAATGGGCATTCCGGTTATTGTAATGGAACCGCTGCGTGGAGGCATGATCCCCGCATTAAGCGATCCGATAATTGGCGAATTGAAAAAAAAGCATGGGCTGGAAGGGTCAAGCTTGGCAAGCCTGTCTCTTGAATTCGTTTTGGACAACCCCCACGTAATGACAGTGCTAAGCGGTGTTAACCGCAAGGACCACTTGGATGAAAACATCTCTGTGGCAAGCGCGATCCAGCCAGAAAGCCTGGGCAGCAACAAGCGGGCATTCTTGGGTGAGCTGCGGGAATATTTGCTAAACAAGCCTACTGTCCAATGCACAGCATGCAATTATTGCATTGATGGCTGCCCTTCACAGATAAATATTCCAGCAGTTTTCGAATGCTATAATGAATACTTGACTTATGGGGAAGCTGCAAAAAGCGGGGCAGCAAGGTATGTGAGGATGATCACCGCCAATTCCGAGGAATGCAGCGGATGCGAAAGCTGTGTGGGCGTGTGCACCCAGAGCCTTGATATACCCAATTTGTTGGAAAACGCAAAATCTGATCTTGCAGTATAAGAGCTTTTACGAGCGCCAAAGCAGACCCTTGCTTGCGATTTGCGTTTCTTGGATATTGCATGAAAAGATATTTGAAACGCAAAACAATGTTGACATTCCCGGCCAGGTGTGTATAATAGATCGAGTAAGGCATTCCTCAGTAGCTCAATCGGTGGAGCAATCGGCTGTTAACCGAGAGGTCGTAGGTTCAAGTCCTACCTGAGGAGCCATTTTTTTATCTACAATCCGCATGCCAATGCGGTTTTTTTTTACTCGAAGTTTAGGAGAAAGTTATGAGGCTGGATTCAAGGCTTTCATTGGCTGCATCATTGATTGAGCCTTGCAACAAAATCGCCGACATTGGCACTGACCATGGGTATTTGCCGATATTCATGATTTCTACCGGCAAGGCAAAGCGGGCAGTAGCCACAGACGCAAAAGCCAATCCCCTGGGAAGGGCAAGAGCAAATGCCGAAGCCTTTGGAATGTCTTCGTCAATTGATTTTAGGCTTGGTTTCGGGTTGGAGCCAATTAGCGAAGGAGAGTGTGAAGCGGCATTTATTTGCGGTATGGGTGGTGACACAATAAATTCGATCATCATGCGCTCATTGCCAATCGCAAAAAGTTTCGCCGAGCTTGTTTTGCAGCCGCAAAGCCATATTTTCAAAGTCAGGCATATATTAGACAGCCAAGGATTCAGCATTATGAGCCACTACGCATTTGAACGGGGGAAGTTCTACGAGGCGATAAAAGCGACTCCAGGCCTCAGGATCCAAATGCCTTTTAATGGAGATTCCAAAGAAATCGCTTATGTCTACCCAGTCGACCCATGCCTTCGAAATGACCTAGTCTATAAGGATTATCTTGATTACCATCTAGCTGCCCGCCTCCAAATCCAGGCGGCAATTCTGGGGAGGGCATCAAAAGGGGAAGGCAGGGATAAGGCATTCGAAGACAATGCCTGTCATATTACAGCAATTAAAGAGAGGTTGTGCCTTTATGGTAGTCAATGACGTGGTGTCAAACATTCTGGAGATGGCTGATGCTGACTTTGCCTTTGAATGGGATAATTCCGGCTTGCAAGTTGGAGACATGTCTTGGGAAGTCAGCGGAGTCCTTATATGTGTAGACATAAATATGGATGTCATCATGGAGGCAATCCAGCATGGGGCAAACTTGATAATCTCACACCATCCATTTCTTTTCTCACCCATAAAAAAGGTTACAGAAGACAATGTGAAAGGCCAGTGCATCATCAAGTGCATCAAAGAGCAAATCGCTTTGTTCTCTGCCCACACAAACATGGATGTTTCCCCAAACGGACTCAACACTTATCTAGCAAGCCAATTTGGGCTAGCCAATATAGAAAGCTTGGATGATGGCCATAGCCAACTCATGGAATTCTGGGGCGCTTTCCCCACTAGCGCAACAGCAGTCGAGGCAGGCGCAAAACTGGAAAACTTGGCATTTGGTGTCCAAAGCTTTGGTGTTTCTGGCAGCAGCTCCTTTCTTGCAGGCAAACTGCTTAAGGGGAAAAGAAAGGCTACAGAGCGAATATTGGCAAGTTTGGCTACCGACTATTCGATTAAGCTTATTGAGGCTACAAAGCTTGGATATGGCTTAGGTGTTGTGGGCGATTTGGATGCCGCGATGGGATTCGAAGAGCTTGCCAGCGCAGCAAAAGGAGTGTTCGGTTGCGGGCGCCTTAGGGTTTCCTCTGGTATAGGCGGCAAGAAGCTCAAGCGGATTGCAATTGTTTCAGGAAGTGGATGCGATTACATTGGCGCTGCGGCTTCGAAAGGAGCAGATTGCTTGATTACATCTGATTGCAAGCACAAGGATTTTTTACAAGCTGCTGACATGGGAATAGCGCTAGTCTGCCCAAGCCATTTTGACAGCGAAAAGTGTTTTTTGCCTATAGTTCGGCAGCATTTGGAGAATAGTTTTCAAGATAATATGATTTTTGAATCTAAGGCGAAAGATGTTGAAATCGTAATTTGATTAATCAATATCGTATTTTCGCGTAATAAAATTAAGCTAAATAACGAAATTGGCTAAAAAAAAGAAACAAAAATTGAATTGTGGATTGAAGAGAAGGTTGTTTTTTGGTATGATCTTCTGAATAGGCAAGCCGGTTGGCCGCTGGCGCAAGCCAGAGGAAAGTCCGGGCTCCATAGGGCAGGATGCCTGGCAACACCAGGTGGAGGCAACTCTAAGGAAAGTGCAACAGAAAGGAAACCGCCTGCCTTAAAGGCAGGCAAGGGTGAAAGCGTGCGGTAAGAGCGCACGTCTTGGCTGGCAACAGCCCAAGTGTGTAAACCCCATCCGGAGCAAGACTAAGTTAGGGCATTTAGCAGCGGCCCGCTGTGCCCGTGGTAAGTCGCTTTAGCCCGCCGGCGACGGTGGTGCAAGATAGATGGCTAATTAAACAGAACCCGGCTTATGAGCTTGCCTATCTATTTTTTTCAAATTGCCAGCTAAAATCCTGCATATTTAAACTACTTGGCTGGCAAACTTTATAGTATTGGTCATATACCTATTATGGCGTTCTCTTGCGCAATCTGTTGCTATAGCCGCAAGTGAAGGTTATATACCTATAATGAAAGATGCCTTGCAAGAACACGCAAGGCGTTTGTGCCCCCTTCGCGTATATTCCGCATACTGAGGGGCAGTGGCAATCAGAATAATACATATCAAATTTTAAGGAGGCTCCTGTTTTGCCAAAGAAAATGAAGACAATGGATGGTAATACCGCTGCCGCATATGTGTCGTACGCTTTTACGGAAGTTGCAGCGATTTATCCAATAACCCCTTCGTCAAATATGGCCGAGGCTGTAGACGAATGGTCTGCCCAAGGCAAAGAGAATGTGTTCGGCCAGAAAGTAGAAGTAGTGGAGATGCAATCTGAAGCAGGAGCGGCTGGCGCTGTGCACGGCTCATTGAGCGCCGGTTCTTTGACTACGACATACACAGCTTCCCAAGGCCTGCTATTGATGATCCCGAATATGTACAAAATTGCCGGAGAAATATTGCCGGCAGTGTTCCATGTGTCTGCCCGCGCAGTCGCAGGGCATGCCCTGTCAATCTTCGGAGACCATTCAGACGTAATGGCAACCAGGCAGACAGGCTTTATCATGCTTGCATCCAACAGTGTGCAGGAAGCGATGGATTTGGGGTCAGTAGCCCATCTTTCAGCAATCAAGTCCTCGATGCCTGTGCTTCATTTCTTTGACGGGTTCCGCACATCCCATGAGACACAAAATATCAATGTCATCGAATATGAGGATCTTGCGAGATTAATAGACAAGGATGCCTTGGCAAGTTTTAAAGCGCGGGCGATGAATCCTGAAAACCCGTTCACTAAAGGCACTGCCCAGAACCCGGATATTTTCTTCCAAGCCAAAGAGGCGTCAAATAAATTCTACGATGCCATCCCCGATATAGTAGTTGAATACATGTCCAAAATTTCCGAATTGACAGGCAGGGAATACAAGCCTTTCCAGTATTACGGCGACCCTGGCGCAGAAAACATTATAGTCGCTATGGGATCTGTTTGCGAAACAATTGAGGAGACCATTGATTATCTCGCGGAGAAAGGCGAAAAAACTGGCTTAGTCAAAGTGCGCCTATATAGGCCTTTCAATGAAAAGATGTTTCTAGACTCTATGCCAAAAACAGTCAAAAAGATCGCTGTTCTTGACCGCACCAAAGAGCCTGGGGCGCCAGGGGAACCATTGTACCTTGATGTCAGAAACACGCTTTATTCCCAACCCAACCATGCGATTGTAGTGGGTGGCAGGTATGGGCTTGGCTCAAAAGACACGAAGCCAAACCAGATCATCGCAGTATTTGAGAATTTGAAGCTCGATACTCCAAAGAATGGGTTTACCATTGGCATAGTAGATGATGTCACCATGCTTTCGCTTGAAGTGGGAGAGAAAATTGACACCACGCCTGAGGGAACGAAAAGCTGCATGTTCTGGGGTTTGGGCTCTGACGGGACAGTGAGCGCAAATAAAAGCGCGATCAAGATTATAGGCGATAACACAGGGATGTTCGCCCAAGCATATTTTGACTATGACTCTAAGAAATCAGGCGGGCTGACAAGTTCACACCTTCGATTCGGCAACTCTCCAATCCGTTCACCGTATTTGATAGATGCGGCTGATATTGTCAGCTGTTCTATGCAAAGCTATGTGTACCAATATGACATGGTTTCCAACTTGAAGGATGGAGGTATCTTCCTGCTTAACACCCATTGGAACCAACAAGAGCTGGAAACGAACTTGCCTTCAGACTACAAACGGATCATTGCCGAGAAAAATATCCAATTTTATACAATTGATGCTACAAAGATTGCTGAGGAAGTGGGCCTCGGGCGCCGAACCAATATGATAATGGAATCGGCTTTCTTCAAGTTATCAGATGTTATCCCCTACGATATAGCGGAAGCGAACCTCAAAGAGGAGGTTGTTTACAACTACGGCAAGAAGGGAGATGATATTGTCCAGATGAACTACAAGGGCATTGACCAGGCTATAGCCTCCCTTGTTGAAATCGAAGTGCCTGCAGACTGGAAACTAGCTCGTGACTCCATCAAGACAGATACCGATGTGCCGGAATTTATCGAGCAAGTGCTAAGGCCAATGACAAGGAAGCTCGGTGACTCTTTGCCAGTGTCGACATTTGCAGGCATTGAGGATGGAAGGTTTCCTGCAGGGACTTCGGCATATGAAAAACGCAACATTGCTATCAATGTCCCGACTTGGATTGCTGAGAATTGCACCCAATGCAATTTCTGCTCCATGGCATGCCCGCATGCGGCCATCAGGCCAATCCTTCTTGACGAGGATGATAAAAAAGATGCCCCTGAGGGCTTCAACTCTATAAAGGCTGTAGGCAAGGACTTGGCATCCTACTCCTTCAGGATGCAAGTATCCCCCATGGATTGCACTGGATGCGAAGTATGCGTCGAGATATGCCCGTCGAAGAAAAACTCGCTAAAAATGGAGCCTGTGGCTAACGTTGAGGGCGAGAAGGCAAATTGGGATTATTCAGTCAATATTGGCGAGAAGAAAGTTGACACAAACCGCTTCACCGTCAAGGGAAGCCAGTTTTTCCCGCCATTGCTGGAATTCTCGGGCGCTTGCGAAGGATGCGGGGAAACCCCATATGCGAAACTTGTTACCCAGCTTTTTGGCGAGAGGATGTATATAGCAAACGCCACAGGGTGCACATCGATTTGGGGCGCGTCAGCGCCAAGCACCCCATACACCAAAAACAGCGATGGAAAAGGCCCCGCTTGGGCAAACTCCTTGTTTGAGGATAACGCTGAGTATGGATACGGCATTTACCTGAGTGTGAAAAAGCAGCGCGATTTGTTGGCGATGAAAACAAGGGAGCTGGCCGAAATTGTTGAAGACAGCGGGGTTGCCGCAGCTGCTAACAAGTGGCTAGAGTTGATGGAAGACCCGCAAGGGTCAGCAGATGCGGGAGAAGAGCTTGTCAAAGCGCTAGAAGCTTTCGACGCCAAGGGAGGCCTCCAAGAAGAGCTGAAAGGCTATATATTGCATTCAAAGAGCCACATGGCGAAAAAGTCCGTGTGGATATTTGGCGGGGACGGCTGGGCGTATGACATTGGCTATGGCGGGCTTGACCATGTCTTGGCTTCTGGCGAGAATGTCAACATCCTCGTTTTTGACACTGAAGTATACTCCAACACTGGCGGCCAGTCATCCAAAGCGACACCGACAGCGGCTGTAGCCAAATTTGCGGCTCAAGGCAAAAAGACCAAAAAGAAAGACCTAGGCATGATGGCAGCCGCTTATGGCTATGTCTATGTGGCGCAGGTGTCCATGGGTGCAAGCATGACCCAATTAATGAAAGTTTTAAAAGAGGCTGAGGAGTATGACGGCCCAAGCCTGATTATCGCGTATTCCCCATGCATCAACCATGGAATTAGAATTGGAATGGGCAGCAGCTTGGAGCAGTCTAAGAAAGCTGTTGAATGCGGGTATTGGCATTTGTATAGGTACAACCCTGATCTAGCAAAACAAGGCAAGAATCCGTTCATATTAGATTCAAAAGAGCCAAAAGGCGACTTTATTGCCTACCTTAATACTGAATCCCGTTATAGCTCTCTAAAGATCACATTCCCGGAGATAGCAGACCAATTGTTTGAGAAGACAGCAAACGACGCTAAAGATAGGCTTGATACCTATAAGCGCATGGCTGCAATGTCTTAGGCTATTGATGCTGTTTCGATTATATAACTCTAAATATTAATTCTTTTTTGGGCAGCGGCGTTTCAAGAACACCGCTGCCCAAAACCATTCAGCTTAATAAACACAGCGTATCATAATTAACGCATGGTAGTTATTCGCTAGGCGTTAATTATGATACGCTGTGTTCAATGCGCTTGTCGATGGAAATTGTTGGGTACAGCCCATGCTAAATCCCCCATGGGAAAGGTTGTAGAGGATTTGATTTTTTGAAAGCCATTGAATAAAATGAAATTGGTTGATGTTTGTGAAGGCAGGCTTCGCCGCGAAAAAGTTTCTATTCCACTTGGCAATGCAGCTTTGATGGCTGGCTTGGTTTAGATGCTTTGGCAAATCAGGTCCCACCAAGTCTAGGGCTGGGTTTCCAACACCAATCAAACGTCGTTAATTTTTAACTCAATACCAATCGACGCTTATGGAATCTTGGTTGAGCCGAGAAGTGTAAAACTCGAGCCGTCTTCGCCAACACTGATTTCAACCAGATATCCACCGCCATGGGCAGGAACAGTGTCGTACAAATGGATGTCTTCAGGCCTTGGGAACATGTCAAGAGCCAGAACGCCTATTGTCCCTCCATGGGCAACAACAGTGCAACTGGCAAATTTCTCTGTGGCGGCTATTGCAACAATATTATTGAAGCCGGTAAGCACTCTATTTCGAAAATAGTTTTGGCTCTCGCCTTCAGGGACTTGGTAGTCGCCAGTCGGGTCGTTAATCCAATCCTGGTACTCTTGCGAGCTTTCCAACTCCTCATGTCGTTTCATCTCAAATATACCGAAATCGCATTCTGACATTTCAGTGACAATCCTGTAATCCACATCTCCAAACAGTGCTTTTAGCGTTTCATTTGTCCTGGCCATCCCACTAGTGAAATATACTTGGGTTTGATGGTAAATGTTTGAATTTGTTCTTTGTTTGAGCATTTCCAAGCCTTCAAGGCACAATCCAATATCAGTGCTTCCGCAATAGAGCCTGTCAATATTGGCTTGGGTAAGCCCGTGACGTATCAACTGGATAGCCAGCTGCATTATTTCAGCTTTTCCCCGATCCCGCAGAAAACACGGTAAACTTCGTCCGCATTGCGGGAAAACAACTGCATGACTTTTCCAACATACTCCCTGTAAGCCCTTGTCTCTTTCCCAAGAGGCACTATCCCTGAAGTAATGTCTTCTATGATGATGATTTTGTCTTTGAAATTATGCAGATTTGATTGTACATACTCAACAGGGTCTTTGCCGCGTGCGAGGAGCCATTGCACAAAGTCATTAAAATTCGCAATTGCCTGGTTGTCGTAACTGATGCCTTGCTTGTCTGAGCAAACAAACATGTCATGCCTGTTTATTCCGAACTGTTTTTGGACAAATTCGCGTTTGCCTTGGTTCGAACCACCAAAAACTAGAATCATATTTTATTTTCTCCTTGTGACCATTTTTCTTCTATGTTCTACAACGCTATTGTTAACAGAAAATACATAGCAGCTTCGAAAACAACAATTTGCATACCCAAAATATCTCCGTTTATGCCGCCGAGAGCTTTGTTTGCGCCGCAGAAAACAGCAATAGCGAAAATTGTTGCTATAGCGAGCGCAATTGCCCCATTAATCGACAAAAATGCGAAAACACCCCCAATAACAACGAACTCAACTACACAGATGATAAAGTGGACAGGCTTTTGGCTGTTTTTAAAGAACGCCATCATTGAGCTTCCAGCAATAGAGTCAAACTTGAATACCCCACCTGCGCAGATTGCTCGAGATGCTGCAGGCACCAGAATAGCCATCCGGTCGTCAAAGCTGCTTTCTATCCAGCTTTGCATTGACGTTATTAAACACAAAGCCAGGGCCGACAATGCAATTACGCTAAAGGCTCCTACGTTTGAGTCTTTGAGGATCCTTAGTTTGCCTTCCTGGTCCCTTGAAGACAACAGCGCATCTGCTGAATCCATGAAGCCGTCGAGGTGCAAGAAACCTGAAAGGGCAAACATTGACACTGTCGCCAAAAAAGCCAACTGGTTTGTTTTGATAGCCAGCATTCTGCCAAATATGAGGACAGTATAAGTGACAAACCCGCACATAAGCCCTACAAGGGGCAAGCAGCAAATTGCAGAGCTGGCTTGAACGTTTTCCCAGCTAGAGTCTTTAACCTTCAAGCGGGTGAACATTCCAACTGAAACTAGAAAAGCCTTCACTATTAAATCTCCACGATTTCAGAGCCAAATCCTTGGGCATGGAAATCATCTATTGTCTTTGACAAATCAAGGCTATAAATGTTTTTATGGATTTTGACATTGGTTGAAACGCACTCAATAACGCAATCAGCGAATTCTGCAATAACGATGTTCAAGTATCCCAAGAGTTCTTTGTAGCGGTTTACTTCATAGGTAAAACTCTCAGCATCAGAAAAAATATAGTCACTGACAATAATCAGGTTTCCGGCTTCTTTAGCAAGGGCTTTTACATGCAAAGGCAAGTCTTCTTTCCCGATAATGTTGACTTCATCGTTGTCGCTGAATAGGATGTTTTGGACATAAGCAGTCAGGGAATCCAAAAGAATAGTGTCGCTATGGTTAAAATTATTCGAGTGCTTCAGCAAGTCAAATGGCTCTTCAATGGTAGCAAACCCCCAACCCTCACGGATTTTTTTATGCTCTTCTACCCGTCTCCTGTCTTCGTCGTCTAAAGGTGTCATTGTTGCGAAATAATATAATTGGCCATTCTGGTCAGCAGCTAAATCTCTAGCAATATATTGTGCCAGCAAGCTCTTACCGCTCTTGGAGCCACCAATCAGTAAAAATACCATTTAAATACCTTCTTTTTTGTGCCGATAGGCAATTTAATACAATAATTATAAGAGATTATTAATAAAAGTCAACAAGCAGGTCAAAAACTACAATTTTCGTTTCATTAATTCAAACTACTTTTTCACACTGTAACTATTGATGACGTGAGAAGTTGTCAATTGGTGGTTGTAAATGTTTTTCAATTGCATGATATTTGAATGTTTTTTATAATTTTATATATCAATTGGAAGATAATTAAGATTTTTCGCCATTGAATTAATTGTCATAAAAAATACCAATGTTCCAGACATTTTCTAGATAATTGCCAGGTTGTAATATGTCATTATTCGTGGTATGCTATCAATGATGTTTCGCATGATTAAAGTATTTTATCAGGTTAAGTTGCAATACATGCCTTCTGCTGCGACAACCTTCAAATAATTCCGATACATCAATTAACCATGAGGACGCACGGGGATAGCTTGAAAATCTTCTATTGCTCGCTTTTGGAGTTCTCAAGAAGCTTCTGGACCTGTTTGTAGGTGGTACAGCGAAAGACAGTTAAGAAGCACGTCACATTCATAATTTATGTTAGGCGAAAAATGCTAGATAAGAGCAGTTATTCCAGAAAACTATTGATATTGGTATTAATCCTTGTTCTCTGTTTTGTCAAAGCAAATCCTGTATTTGCCTCAACTCAAAGCCAGCAAGTATACAGCTATATTTTAAGCTATTCTTTTAGTGTGCCCGAAAAATTCAGCGAATCTGTAGTTAAGCTGCCTTATGACTGGATCAATATCCGTTTTGTTGATGCCGAGAATTCGCAAGTGGTGTTGACGATCAGGGGCGATGATTATTATAAAGAACTAGATTCCCACAGTATGGGGAACCTAAAAAAAGATGATGTCAGCTTAGGATGCGAATTTTTCAACAATACATTCAATGACATTGAGCATATACGCTCGATGTTTGAGGAGATGGTCAACTCTTTTGCAGGCGCGCATTACTCAATACTTTCAATATCTCCTGTTTCAATCAACAACACAGACTATTGGGTTTGCCGTTTTGGATATGATGACTTCAACCAAACACAAATTGGGGAAGGCCGCATTTATTTTACTATTCAAGCGGGTACCAGATATACAATAAGTGTTCTAAATAGAAATGGATCTGTCACTGTAATTCCCGAAGTAGAGCAAACAATAGCGTCTTTTAGAGTAGGCAGGCTAGTGAGCTCATTTTCAAGATTTATTTGGGTAATGGTTGGCGGGTTCAATTTTACTTTCTTTATGCTAATTTTATGGGTAGTCACAAGGCCGAGAAAATACAGCAAACGCCAGCTAGTACGCCGTGAAAGAAAAGCTATCCTTGAAGCTGAGCGCCGCGGGTTGCCGCCTCCATCCTCAACAAGCGCAATTGCGTTAAGGCGACTAACAGTTGTCCAAACACTCAAAGCAAAAACTTCGGACATCGAAGCCATCGACGATGTGGTTGCCCGCAAGAAAGCCTTATACCACCTCGATTTTCTTCTTGGCAAGGTTGTATATGAAGGCAATTTGTTGACATCAACTCCAGCCGACGAGGATCTTGGGTTTGAAGCTCGAGAAGACGCGCAAATTCTAGAAGAACCAGAAATGGCTGGTGATGCAAACCCTATTCTTGTTGATCAAGAAATTGAAGAAGCGGCAGATACGCCCGCCATTGTTGAGATTGCAATTGAAGAGATTGATGTTTCGTTGGAAGATAGCCAAAAAGACTCTGAAATACAAAGCGATGAAACCGTAAGAAAACTGAAGAGAAAGCCACAAAACGAAGTGATCCAAGAGATTGATAAGCTTCTTGAAGAGTGGGATGAGATAAAGAACAGTGATGCGGAAGCCGGATTGTGGACAGAAGACCTGGCTACTGAGCAAACCAATGAATTTGTTGTTGGGGCAATTAGCGCGAAGAAAGTGCTGGCTAATATGTCCAAGCAAACTCCACCAGGAACAGCAAGCGAGGGGGAAACACTACCAGGCGCCCAACTTACAATAAAAGAACCGCAACTGCAAACTGGCTTAGAAGTTGAAAAAGAAAGGCCAACAGCCCTCACAAGCTATATCGATGAATCAAATGACAACAAACAAGCAGACATTGGCTTCCAAGACGAAGCGGATATAACAAAAGATAGCATAATAGAAGAATCTGAAGCAAAACGCAATGACACAATGTTGGAAAATGAGAGCGGCACAGAGGGCAATTCAGAGCAGCAGTCTGCAGTAAAAACTGGAGTTAAAGCGGAAGCAGAAATTGGGTTCGATGTTGCAAGAGAAACAGGTGTTATTTCAAGTAAAGAGCCTGTATTTGAAGAACATAATTACCAAAATGTTCAATCTGGTGAATTGCCAGATACTGGTTTTGAATTGGGACAAAGGGAATCTGCCTTGGTAGAAACTAGCGAAGAAGTTGAAGCTGTGCTTCGAAAAGATTCTGCGCGCCAAGAAGCTGCAGGGAATGAAGACACTGGGGCTGGGGAGGCAAGAGTCGAAGAGCATGGAGAGCCAGCAGAAGCGATAGAAGAAAAACAAGGCCAAGGATTGGAGCAGCCAGGAGCAAATAGCGGAGTCGAAGATCGAATGGATGGATTCCAAGCCGACGCTTCTGGCGATGTTGAGGCAGAGCTCCGAGAAGCAACAGGGACTGGTGAAGAAACTGGGGCAGGGGGGGCAAGAGTCAAAGTGCTTGGTGAGTCTGCAGAAGCAATAAAGAATAGCCAAGTTGAAGGAATAATGCAGTTTGAGACTGGCAGCGAACAGGGGCAACCAGATGCAAACAATGAAGTAGATAGTGAAAAAGTCCAACCAGTTATTGGCGAAACCTATAAAGATATCAATCAAATTTCTCTAGAAGAAAATAGAGATACCAGATATTTTAGCTTTTCGAATAAACTAGAAAATGATAGTGTTGAAGGGCAAGAGAAAGCAGAAAATAATATCGAAATGGATTATCACGAAGATCAAGACTTCTATACAGAAAATAATGATAATGAAAAACGCGCAAGAGGAAGATGGGGAAGAAGAAGCAATAGAAGAAAGTAAAGAGCCATTCTGATAATACCAAACAGCATGCCAGGCGAGTCTTAATTTTACTATCGGCGAAGGTAACCAACACCATTTTGGTTTTCAAAGAGAGTGCTGGCGGTCGGATCTAGCTGCAAACATCAGCTGCAAATATATTAAGATCAAACTGAAATGGAATCTCGCCTCGAAAAGCAGGTCACAGATGGAGAACTTATGTAACCACTTCACCAGTTAAGTTAACAATCCAAATCAAGCATTAACCAAATGAGTTGATTGACAGTCTCAAAAGTCTCAATGTACTAATGTCTGTCAGGATATGGAACGCTGCGAAGATAAGAAAAAACCCGTGATTCAATTTAAAATCAAGGGTTTTCTTTAGTTTTTATCAAGTAGTGCGTATGTTGCTTTAATTAAGAAATGTTCGACAGCAGCGGGCGATTACAGCACTATGCAACTGCCCATTCAAAATTAGTGATGTTCTTTAATCATTTAATCATTGCGAATTTCATATATTATTTTATTTTTTAATATTATTTATTTCAGGAACACATCTAAAATCGATTTAATGATGATTATGCGAATTCTCCAACTTGCATTCGAATTTTATCTGCTATCATAGCAATAAATTCTGAATTGGTTGGTTTTCCCTTATTTTGGTCAATTGTATAGCCAAAGATATTATCAATAGTTTCGACTCTGCCTCTGGACCAAGCAACTTCGATAGCGTGCCTGATTGCGCGCTCAACCCTGCTGGGAGTCGTGCTGTATTTCTTAGCAATTGAGGGATATAGTTCTTTTGTGATGCCGCCAAGCATCTCTGGCTCAGCTATCACAAGTTTTATGGCATCCCTCATATATGTGTACCCTTTAATATGGGCAGGCACGCCGATTTCATGTAGCATTGTGGTAATTAGCAAATGGTAGTTTTTTGAACTCGGCGCAGGTTGGGTTAGCTCTGCTTTCTCAAAAGGCTCGAAACTCAGATTGTTAGTTGAAACCGAGTCATCGTCTGATGAGAAGACTTCTTGGAATTTTGCAGCAAATTCATCAAGATCCACAGGTTTGACAAAGTAATAATCTGCACCTAGCTCCACAGCTTTTTTAGTGAATTTCTCGCCTCCGACAGCTGACAACATGACAATTTTAGGGTTATACATTTTCCCAAGGCTTTGGACACTCCTCAGCACATCCAGTCCATCGGCAGTGGGCATAATCAAATCAACTATGATAGCGTCTGGTCTTTCTCTGCGAATTAATTCGACCATATCCTTTCCGTTGGATGTAACGCCGACAACCTCAAAACGGTCTGTTGTTGAGAGCTTCTTTTCAATAGCATCTGCAAAATTAGCATTGTCATCGGCTATTGCAACGGTATACTTCATATTGTGTTCCCCTTTTACAGTATAATAAAATCTACATTATATTAATACATCTGGTTTCTTATAATCTGTCGATTTTTGGCGTGGCTAGAATCAATTGTAGTTATTTTCCAGCATCCATTCTATGAACACACCATAACCCCTAGTTGGGTCGTTTACAAGGACATGGGTAACAGCCCCAATGATTTTTCCTTCTTGGATTATTGGGCTTCCACTCATTCCCTGGATTATTCCGCCAGTTTTTTTCAGCAAATTGTCATCCACTATGCGGATATTCATACTTTTGGTGTTTGGCGAACTTTGGCGGTTGACTTTCTCTATTTTTATTTTATATTCTTTTACGCTGCCATCTATGCAAGACAATATTATAGCATCTCCCTCATGTATCTCGCTTTGGAGCGCTATCGGGTATGCTTGGGATCCTGGTTCAATTATCCCTCCATAATAATCACCAAATATACCAAAATCATTGTTCGCCGTGACTTGTCCGAAAGGAACTTCGTCAGGCAGCTGCCCTTGCACTTCGCCAGGCTGGTTTTTCTTTCCTTTGACTAAATTTAAGATTTGAGCACCTACGAGGTCCCCACAATCTATTGGAACTGTTATGCCGGTTGTGGATTCTGTTATCGCATGACCTAAGGCGCCGTAGCTTTTCATGTCAGCGGTCACATATGTCAATGTTCCAATCCCTGCTACATTATCTTTGACCCACAGCCCTATAAGGTTCCGGTTATTGTCTTTAGAGAATTCTGGAGAGACATAAAATGTCAGTTCTTTTCCGCCTCTAAAAACTTCAATTTGCAACACTTGGTTTAAATTTTCTTCTTTGTTGACTTCTTTAGTGAATGCTTCCGAGTTGTGTACATTGATGCCATTAACTTTTCGGATGATATCACCAATAAGTATCCCGGCATCCTTGGCTGGGCATAATACACCTTTCCCTTCAACAACAATGTTGCTGAACCTGACAGCGATCAAACCATTGGCATTGATTTTGACACCAATAAAGTCGCCGCCTGGATACAGCATGATGTTTGGCAGCACGTTCACTTTTATGCTTTTTATATTTATGCCAAAAATTTTAGCAGAAAGTGTAAAAGAGCCTGGTTCCTCGGCAAAGATTGTTAAAGGCTGCCCTGCCCCCACAACAATCGATTCATTCAGGGAACCGCCATTTATTTTCACATTTGAGCTGTCAGATGTGACTTGAACGCTGGCAGGCAATGAAGAAATGTTCCTTAAAGCAACTTTTCCAGCAATGACAGTGAATTCTTCTCTGCCTTTATCTGTTATTATAAGGGAAGTAGCTATTAATATGGCTAAAACTGACACAAAAACCAAATTTTTTTTATCTTTCAGCATTTTTCTTTGCATTTTGTGTTTCCTCACTTTCACGATCCTTAGTAGTATTCGCCCTCGAGCAAAAAGAAAACTAGTAATAATAGTAAGAAAAAACACCTGTAGCCAAATGCTAACTGCTAATCACAGCTTGAAGCAAATCAGCTGTTTTGCCTTTATTAATGGAGCACCAGTCAACGCCAAACCAGAATATGCCAATCCGGTTTTTAATGTAGATCGCGCGAGTGTATTAGAAAACCACCGATGCCAAGCGCTGTGTGCCAGCAGAAGCTGGTGGCTGCTGGGGTCTCCCTTGGAACTTCCTTAGCCAAAGGCTGTCTAGTGCTCTGTAAAGTGTAAAATCGCTACAAAACTGCTTGAAAAAATTTTGTTATAGACATACAATAAATGACATAAAGTCCAATATTGCGAGTTGCTGATATGCCCAGACAAGCATACGAA
>WRIE01000008.1 GCA_009782875.1 Eubacteriaceae bacterium
TCCGCCGCTCGATGCCGCTTAGCTTCCCGCTGTATCCTGGCAAAACCATCGCTGCAACCATCATGCCCACCAGCATTGCATTTCTTTGCTGGGAGGCTTCAAACATGGCCAATCTTTCAAGGTGCTTGCCAACCTTCTCGTTTAGTGGTATATTCATCATAAGGCTTCACCTGCCTGGTATTTTTTGTTTTCCAAACTCATAATACCATCTATGCGGTGTGTTGCCTTTTTTTTCATAATTTTATTCGAATTTCAACGTTATTCTTGATATTTCGACAGTTGCCAATTTGTGCTTTTTAAATTTCCTATGTTGGCTTTGCAATTACAGGATTTATTAAACAGCGAGTTGTTTTCGCCTGGAGAATCAGTTTTAACTCGTTATAAGAACACCTTGATTGAGTGTTTTACAACGTTGATTAAACGATAAATTTTTGGAGGCAACGAAAATGAAAATTTGCATCGCATGCGGTATGCCCATGAAAGAAAAGCCTAATTTCGCAATGGGCGACGAAAGCAAGGATTATTGTGTCCATTGTGCCAATGAGGACGGTTCCATGCACTCCTTCGAGCAAAAAAAAGAGAGCATGATTGGCTTCATTATCAAAACACAAGGCTTAGCCCGCGAAGCCGCCGAAAGCGCCGCGTTGTCGATGTTGAAAAAACTCCCCGCTTGGAAAAACCATTTTGCGGAAAGTTAAACTGCTATGGCATTTCAACACAGTGGTGTAGGCAGCTTCCAGGCAAAGAAGGTGCATTGGGGGGTACTACACCTACAACCACTCGATATGAGTGATGAAAGCCCTGTAAAAACCTACGCTCCAGACAACCGAAACAAACGTTAACACAGAGGTTGCCGAATACCAACGAAAGCCCAAAAATGAATTTTAGACGCGGCGCTTAGCTGCTACGTAGCCTAGCACTGTAAATTTCAAAACGCCCTCAAACCTATTGGCAAAGGGTGTTTTATAATTTTACAACCAAAAGATACAATGTGGGCATTTTCTATCGAGTTCCATTTTTTACGCTTCCCATCTAGCTTCAGCAATACAGGGGAACCTGCCAGCATTATCAAACTTACCCCGTGTGTGCACGGTTATTGCTTTATCTTGGTTTTCGAAAAATGTCGTGCATACGCCCTAAAATTGCAAGTTTTTTTTTCAATGAGCACATACTGAAAAAATACGCTGTCTGTATCTGAGGAAAGTCATGAATTATCCACATCTGTGTAATGCAGAATGAATTCATTGTTACTTAATTATCAGTTTTCACTAATGGAAGCCAAGATCTTGCTGATTCAATCCTTTCGCTTTGAAGAGTGATGAATCCCCGGCAATTCTATAAAGTTCCATCTGCCCATCTTTTTTTTATTCGCTTTAGCAATCCATTTTTTTATAAGTATAATGTCACTATAAATATAGCTCTATAACTGCAAATTTTAATTGTACGTCAGTCATATCACCTGTAAGTAGAGTTTTCCATTGTGTTTTGCCCATTTTATCTTCATTCTATCTCAATCCAGATGAGAGATGAACGTTGATTTTTCATGTAAACGGTGTATGATATATAAATGGTGGAGCATTTAAGGCAAAAGTCTAGTTTAACATCCAATAACTGTTATTTTTTACCTCTATATTATGACTTGAGTATAGATTCAATGCACTATTAGTATCTATTTATTCTTTGGAGCCAATCATAAGGTATAAAAATGGAGGTTGTTAGCGCTTATGACAAGAACATATGAGGTTTATATACAAAGTGCCAAGCCTGTTTTGAAAATGCGGCAACGTGTATTGATGGAGCAAGTCATGATGTAGTTGTTGATGATTAGGCCGAGGAGGCCTTGATAGGGTGAAAACATCATCCAGCTTTTAGGAACGCCGATGCATGGACTTTGATCATGGATAGCATAAGAAACAATATCCCGGTTTGAGGTAGCCGGAAAGAATTAGAAGTATACGCATGGCATAGAAGCAATGATACTGGCCACTCATGCTAAAGGAATGTCTACAAAGGACATTACGCGCGACATCTTTGGCAGATAGCATAACTGGCAAAATAATACCGTAGGTCGCCTAATGGCAGACGTGTCCTTTGTTGGAGCCTTCCCGATAGTATTCTTTGACAGGATATGCGCAAGGTGAAAAAGGACGGAAAACCAGTCAACAAGTACGCAACCAGCATGTTTGGCATGGCATCGATGGCATTAAGGACAATTTGGAGATTTTTTATCGACGAGGTCGGCAGAGCGTCATTCTAGGCCACAACATCCAACAGATCCACGACCAGTGGTTGAGGGCATCCTCGTCGTAGCTTGCCATGACAACCATACAGGCTCAACTAACACCATTGCCAGTGTTCCCCTGTAACCAAGTGCTGGTTTTGCTCGCTCGACATGGAGCGCAACTCGATTAAGCATGTCTCGCATAAGGATTTGAAGCCGCATATCGCTAATTTCAAAAAGTGTGCGGGCAGCAAGCGAAGAAACGGCTTTGTATTCATTAGACGATTTCAAATGAATAATAGGTAAGCAAATAGCCCCAAATACAAAATGAGGGAAGAAAATTGAATTGGCTTGCCATAACACTTCAACTATCTAAATGGGATGCTGCAAATGATTTATACCATCAACACAGGGGAGGGGTTCAACATGAAACTTTGGAAAATCAAGAAAACCACAAAGAATTGCCCAACATACGGCTCGTTAAGAAAACCTACGCCCTAAATCCATACTCCCTCTAGGAGAACCATCCCCACCAAGGTCAATGCGATCTATAGAGTTCAAACGCAAACTTTCGTTCAAATTCAAAGAAGGCTCTTGCCCAACAAAGTGACTTAATTCAACATCATTGGTTTGCATACCAATACTTTGCCAAAGCCAGTTCAGGGTCGTGGGATAAAGACGTTTTATAGCCGCCTCATTCACCCCTGCAACCACCACCGAATAAATACAATGGAGACATCAATGGATTTCTTTATAACACTTGCATTCATCATATTAGCAATTATCGGAATTATTCCAATAATAGTTGGATTTAGAAAGCTTATCTCTGAAAATAAGATAGTTAATGGAGTATTGCTGCTGGTAGCAGGGGCAATAGCTTTATCGATTGCATATGATGGGCTTGTTGCAGGGTCAATGCTTGATCAAATCGGCACAAGTAACAATAGCGTATATAGCAAATTGACACCAAGAGGTTCAAAAGAAGGCACTCTAACCATTTCACTTGATGAGTGGCATGGTTTTAAGCCTGTTCTAGATGCTAACCGTGGAATAGGTATAAGCAAAAAAGGATCAATATATAGACAACTAGGGTTGGATGTAGATATTGTCGTTATTAACAATGATGAGGAAGGCCTTCAGGCGCTCATCGACAATAAGGTAGTCGCAATAGGCCAGTCAGTTAACGAGCTGCCCTATGTGCAAGGCCGTTTAGAAGCAGAAGGCATATCCTCAAAAATGGTTCTATTTACAGATAAGTCGTTAGGTGCGGATGCGATTGTCACTACTTCAAGCAGCATTTCTAGCATAGAGGATTTGGTGGGGCAAAATGTTGTTGTAGGCCGGGATTCGGCAGGGCATGTCATGCTTGAGTACTTTATGAAAGTGTCGAGTTTATCGAATGAGCAAATAAACGATATTCGAAGAAATATGATATATGCTTCGAGCACAGAAGAGGCATACGATATTCTTGCCAAAGGGCGGTGCAATGTTGCAGCATTATGGGAGCCACTGGTTACCAAAGCGCAAATCGAGCTGGATGCTAGTATTGTTATATCAACAAAATCAGGAAGCAATTTGATGATAGACGGAATCCTTTTCAGAGAGGATTACATTAATAAATACCCCGAGTCAGTCAAGAAGTTTATTGAAGGCACGCTGCAAGCAGCTAATGAACTGCAACTTGATTTCTCATACATCAGAGAGTTTGAAGACTATAAAGATATGGAAATTGAAGAGATGCAATTAATGCAAAATTCGGTTCAGTTTACTAATTTTGCAGATAACAAGCAGCTGTTTAATGAAATAGCACCAGTGTTGTATCAAGAAATGGCAGAAGTATGGCAGGACGACCTGCTACGGGTCATTTCAAAATCTGGTCACCTTACTGCTTTCGACAGCTCATATTTGCTAGAGATAGAAGCAGCTTTCCAAAACGATAACACAAATCAAAATACGTTTAGTGAAAAAGAGCGGGAATTAGTCAAAGACCAAGATGCATTGCTTTCTGTTCAGCTTAATGTTGAATTCGAGCCGGGTAGTGCTAATATTCAATCTGAATCGTATAAGGAACTAAATGATTTTGCTAATACAGCGAAGATTCTTTCGTCTACTTATATAGCCATAGAGGGAAATTCTGATTCATCAGGTATAAGAGAGAACAACCAGGCACTGTCAGAAGAACGTGCCAGGTCAGTAATGCTCTACCTCCAGGCTCAAGGTATAAGCTCTGAAAGATTTTTAAAGCCTATAGGAAATGGAGACAGCAAACCTATAGCCGACAACAATACATCAGAGGGCAGAGCTAAAAATAGGCGCACAGAGGTATATTTCAAGGCTATGGAACGATAGCTGACACGTTAGTATCCAATGGAAATATATGTGAATAACAGAGGTGAAATGAGATCTGCGCTTCAAAACAATCATATGTATCATTGATTTCACATCTATACCAATCCATTTATTTTGTTTTTTGATTTCAGTATTCAAATTCCATTTCATGCACCAAAAAATGGCTTAAATAAGCCATTTTTTATAATATGAGCGCAAAATACCATTAGTAACGCTATAAACGAAGAAAATTCATAACCTGCCTTGCCGATAAAAGATATCCGTTACGCATTAGCTGTGAAACAACAAGTAAATTCAGCGTTTTACTCAAGCAATAGAATTACTTTTGCTTCTACCTAAATTGGCTGGCGTTCCCGCAAAGCGTCCAGAATTACGTTGGTATCAAGCAAAACATTCCGTTAGCCGCTCCAATCCCATATCGGCAAGGCCAATATCATTTGGGAGCGTTCCGAAAAGACTATCAATTGATGTTATTTTTTCAGGTAAATTCTTCATATACCACGGTTCTTTATCATATCGGATAATCTTAGCTACTGGTTTGCCATATTTTGTAATTATTACGTCTTCGGTGTTGGCTAAATCTACGTATTTGCCAACATTGATTTTCAAATCAGATAATGCTATTTGCACAAGCTAAACCTCTTTATGCTTTATCTCTGTATATTGCATTGCATATCGGTGCTGTTCTATCCATAGATTCGGTGCTATTTGTAAATTATTTTTGAATTTAGCCCATGCCGGTGCCAACTGGTAAAAACCGTATATGAAAACGGGCAGAAGGCTGTTGCTCACTTTGAAAAAAGAGCGCAACAACCCCCAAAAGCACAAGAACTGGAGTCAGTTAAAGAGGCATTTTCTGTGTGGCTGCGCTTGCTTGAAAAGACACAAAAAGATTTGCTGGAGTCACTTTTTTATAGCAATAGCACACCACAAAACGATAAAGGCCAGTGCACGGGATATCTGGTATTTTCCGCATCGACTCCATGGATGGAGTGTCTCTGTATCATTTCACCAAAACAAGGATAGCGCAGAATTAATGTATAGGCTTTCATTTTTTAGAGCTTTCAATTCACCAGTTTTGTGAAATTTTTATGTGAATGCCGAAATATATCCAATAGTATAAAGCGGAAGATTGAGTAGCCAGCTTTCTTTTTTATAATCCGACATAGAAGTGCGAACGGATAAAGCCGGATGATACTTCTCTGCAAAGGCTTTCAAGCTTTTGCTTTGTAGATTAACTTCCGCTTTGACTTCCAGCGGAACAACAACATTGCCCAAATCAAGCAAGAAATCCACTTCGGATGTATTTCGCGCATTCGTCCAATAATAAGTTTCAATATTGGGCAAGGTTTTTAACTGCTGTAGAACATACTGCTCTGTCAGTGCGCCTTTGAACTCAACGAAAAGTGCATTGCCATCAAGCAGGACATCCTGCCTAAGCCGTGTCATACAAGAGAGCAAACCTACATCAACTAAAAACAACTTAAAAGCTTTCAAATCCTCATAGGCTTTTAGCGGCAAATTCGGTGTGGTGGCGCGGTGAACCTTGTGTACAAGGCCACAATCAGCCAGCCACATCAGTGCGTATTCATACTCACGCGCCCGTGCCCCTTCTTTGATAATCCCATAGATGAATTTCTTGTTTTCTTTTGCGAGTTGTGCAGGGATGCTATTCCACAACATACGGATACGTGGAACAATCTCGTTTGGAGCGTGTTTAAAAAAATCCTGTTCATATGCTGCCAATATACTTTGCTGAATTTCTCGCACCTCGTTGAAATCTCTGTTGGTGGCAAAGGATAGCACTGCTTCTGGCATGCCGCCTACATAGAAATAATGTTTTAGCAGGTCAATATATTCCTGCTTGAATGTAGTCGCCATTGCAAAGTCGCCTTGCTCCAATAAAGAGACAAATTGCTCCTTACCGCAAGCCAACATAAACTCAGCCAATGAGAGAGGATATAGGTCTAAAAACTCCACCTTGCCAACAGGAAAAGAAGTTCCCTGATGGAGTGCAACGCCGAGCATAGAACCTGCACAGATGATTCGATACTCCGGAGCATTTTCATTGAAGTATTTTAGAGAGGTTAGCGCCATGGGAACTTCCTGTACCTCATCAAAAATGATGAGAGTATTAGCTGGGTCAATTTTGTGCCCCGCATATAGCTCAATGCCTGTTATTAGGCGCATGACATCAAGGTCGCTAGAAAAAAGCTCTTTCATGCGCTGATTGTTATCAAAACTGATATAGACAGTTTGCTCAAAAGCCGTTTTTCCGAACTCTTTCATCAACCAAGTTTTACCTACTTGCCGCGCTCCTCTTATAATTAGAGGTTTACTTGTACCCTTAGATCTCCATTTATACAATGTTTCGATTGCTACACGATACATTACATGTCACCTCTTCGATTCTCGTTATGATAATAGTATAGCAGCAATCACAAAACACACAAGAACTTTCATAACTAAAATTCATTTATTTCATATGACTTTCGGAAATGGATAGCATTCTTTCACTTCTTTTCATGCAATCTGTCTTAGCTTGAAACGAAAGCGTCAATGAGAATTGAAACCTTTGGATCAAACCTCCATTGGCAAGGATACCTCGATATTGACTAACCTGATTTCGTCTTTGATTTGTTGTCAAACTATCTAGTGATTTGAAAGTGAAATATCAGACTAAAAACAAATATTGAAGCATGTGCTAGCTATATTGGAATTGGAATAGGAAACGTTAACCATTCTTTCATGCGATCGCCCTGAGTGAGGTATTTAGGCTCAGCAATAGGATTGAATACCATTACACGCCAGTCCATGCGAGCTGGCTGAATATTGCTGAGTGCGAAGTGTCTGCAATGCTATCCTTATCAATGATGTCGATGGTGAACCATTCCAATGCTTCCTCATCAAAAATCGCAAACTGTTCATGAAACGCGTTAACTGCGTATGCCTATGTCATTCCTAGAATATTCCAATAATATTGTCGAGATCCTACAAATACCGCACTCCGACAGCCTTGTCAGTTGAGGTTATCGGGAATATGTCTTCCGCCATGCAGACGACGCATCCTTCACCTCGCTTCATATCTGGTATTTTATCAAGCTGCTTGAACGAGGTTATATCTCCCATATCACAGTTGATATGTTTCTTAACTTCAATGGGATAAAGAACGCCACCACGTTTGATTAACAGATCAATCTCATTACCATCTTTGTCTCGAAAGAAGTAAAAGTACATGCTGGGCGTTACTCCATCTTTGTTAACCCAGGATTTAACAATTTCACCAATGACAAACGTTTCAAACATTGCGCCCGCCATTGCTCCATTTTGGAGAACCTGTGCGTTATCCCAACCGACTAGATAGCTAGCAAGTCCAGTATCCAGGAAATAGGTTTTCGGAGTTTTTATCAGCCTTTTTAAGACATTATTATTGTATGGCTTCAAAATATATATGATGTTTGAGGCGACCAGAACTGAAAGCCATTTTTCAGCCGTCTGCTGGCTGATACCAGTGTCTTTAGCAACATCAGCGATATTTAATAACTGCCCTGTTCTTGCAGCCATCGCAATCATAAATTTCTCGAATTTCAGCAAGTCCCCAACTTGCCCCAGCTTTGAAACGTCACGATCCAGATATGTTCGGATATAACTTGAATAAAACCTTGACCAATCAGTACCGCTTTCTACGATTTCGGGATAAAAGCCTCGCCAGATGTTCTCCCAAACTTCATTGTATTTGATAGGTTTGGGATTGCGCCTGTTAAGGTATTCTGATGTAGGTACAAACTCTCCACGGAAATCGTCTCCAAGAATTTCTCGCATTGAAAGTCCGTAAAGGTCAATTAAATTCACTCGACCGGCGAGGCTCTCGGTCATATTTGACATCATCTCATATCGCTGCGAGCCTGACAGCAAAAACACGCCTTTTGCTCCAGTCCTATCAATGTATATTTTAATATATGGAAACAGCGAGGGGGCATATTGAATCTCGTCAACAAAAACAGGCGGCGGGAATTGTTCAAAAAACTCTTCAGGGCGTTCCACCGCAAGTCTTAGAAGCCGCCCATCGTCCAATGTTAGTTCTCTGTGCTCTGTAAACAAGATCTTCAGTACCGTCGATTTTCCCACTTGTCTTGCCCCCGTAACGCAAATAGCACCCTTTTCATTTATCGCTGATTTCAGTACTTCCTCGATATGCCTTATTATATACACAATAACCACGCCTCTCGTCTGATTTACAATCGTAGTTATATTATAGCCAATAACAGCGAAAAGTAAAGTGTTTTCCACAGTTTTTGATTATTAGGCTATGAGAAAGTATGTTCGTTGGCAATACTGCGTCTGGCTATGAAAAACTATTGCAATAAGTTTCAGCAACGAAGATATTAACAAGTCTCTTTATGAATGGGACATCCAAAAAAAACGGCTGTCAGATGGCAAAATCAATGAAAACGGGTATCTTGAATGGAAATTGGGTTGGCGAAATAATAGCAAGCTAAATGATAGCGTGTCCAATGGTTATAGAGGAATATAGCAAGCCATTTACAAAACTTGTTATGAAATGGAATATCATTAGTAATAATTGATGCACTGTGACGATACAAACTACATCAAGAATCGCGAGGATTTGGTTCGTGTCGGTCTACAATGACTAAAGAATCTCGTCAGTCGTGGCATCTGAATGTTCGGTGGCAGTGGCGAGTTGATCATCACGATTATGTCATCACTGGACATGAAGAGTGCGCTAAGGAACAATCGTGAGAAAAGTATTTTTGAGCGAAAAAAAAGCTTGAATTTCCATGCAGAATGATTCAAGCCTTTTCTAACTCTCGCTCTTCTTCTTTGATTCTAACTGTAAAATATAGTGTCTGGTCAAATCTTCGCTCTGGCATTAGCCGATCTATGTATCCTGGTTTGATGATTTCGCCCAGAGCATCTTTGTGAAGGATCGGAGTGACAATACGATCTGATGAAACGTATTTTCTCCATTTAGCACCTTGAATCGCAAACTCCTTATCAGTTTGATTTCCAAAAGCCATTTGTCGATAAATGTCTCTGATCCGAATTTTTCCTGATTTGCTTAATTCCCAAAGGCATCTTGCCAGTCTTGCCGAAGCTCTCATTGGTCTGCTCATGGTTCTTTCAACTCGAAATGCGCTGTCTACAAACAAGCGTGAAAAAGCGTAATCGCTCCATACGACAATGTCGAATGCATTATCCGCCAACATCGGGGATTGCCCTTGCGTTTTCCATATAGTTTGCATTAAAAGAGGCTTTTGAGTGTTAAGATATTTTCTTTGAAAGACATCGATCTGCGCAGACAAATATGGCGTTTTGTGTGTCATTTCATAATCATTGTCCCACGATTGAATGTCGGAACAAACATCTTCAAAAATTTCCCTAACTGCTTGTGCGTGGTCTCTTACGGCATCAAACATTCCGAGTGCACAGTAAGATGTGGTAGCTGAACGAACCACCATCTCGCATCCCCAATGCTCTTCAGAAAGATGGCTGGTGCTGGCAGTAGGTAGAACGGTAAGTTTCACTTCGAGCGGGGCAAGGGGTGTTCCATCAATGTCCTGTATAATCAAATCAATTCCATCAATATAATCAAAAGAATATTGTTGGTAAGGAGAGAATACGGATTCGAAGATGAAATCTAATTTTTCCAGCGGTAATGCTCCACAGTTAAATACATCTATCAACGATATTTCAGACGCAATCACGCGCAGCTCCCCGTCAATAACAGCCAGCTTGTTATAAATCGCTTTGACTTTGTTTGCTAACATATAACAAGCAAGAGAAGCTGGAAAACTTGAATTGAAGCAGTTTTTGCCCCAATGGGCATCAGCCTCCCTGTTAGAATGATGTATGCCAAACAAACCAGTTTGAGTGTTTTCTTCTTGCTTCTTCATTGCTCGCATACCCTTCTTTAGAAAATCGACGTCAAATACTTGACGTCTCAAAATTGCTCTACTATAATATAACTATATCATATTTAACTCATTTTGAACAGAGGGGGTACTCATGCCAAAGATAGTTGATTTATTCGCAGGGTGCGGGGGATTATCCTTGGGATTCCAATACGCAGGATTCGATATAATAGGTGCATTCGAGTTTTGGAATGTAGCTGCCGATTGCTACGAGAAAAACTTTTCCCATCCTGTGTATCGAGAAGATTTATCTGATGTTCAATTGGCGGTTGAGAAAATCCGCGCCATGAATCCAGACATCATCATTGGCGGACCTCCTTGCCAAGACTTTTCCCATGCTGGAAAGCGAGTTGAAAATGAACGAGCCAGTTTGACAGAATCTTTCTCGCGAATCGTAGATAGTATCCGTCCTCGTTGGTTTGTCATGGAGAATGTGGATCGCGCTAAAAAGAGCAATGCATATGCCGTAGCGCGAGATACTTTCAAGAAAGCTGGATATGGGTTAACCGAAATTGTCATTGATGCCAGTTTGTATGGAGTGCCTCAAAAGCGTAAACGTTTTTTCTGCATCGGCTCGTTGGGACAGGAAGATAATTTTTTAGACGAGTATATCTTAAAAAAACAAAGCACTGAAGCGACCACGCTTCGGGATTATTTTGGTGCTTCGCTCGATTTTGAATATTATTATCGCCATCCGCGAAATTACAGCCGTCGCGGGGTTTATTCGATCGATGAACCCGCACCGACAATGCGTGGAGTAAATCGCCCTGTTCCAAAAGGGTATCTAGGACATCCAAATGATCCATGCCAACTCAATGATTCCATTCGCGCTTTGACAACTTTAGAACGCGCACTTATCCAAACATTCCCAGCAGACTTCCACTGGACTGGGAGCAAGACAGATATGGAACAAATGATTGGTAATGCTGTCCCCGTGAAGTTGGCAGAGTTTGTTGGCAAATCTTTGCAGCATCACATTAGCGAATGTGCTCCACATGCAGAAATAACCGACGAGAAAATAGACTTCCTTGGGTTTTTGACATGGCTTCAAGCAAATGGTTCTCTTTCTGAACGAACAAAGCGAGATACATTGTCCCGATTGAAGAGAGCAGACAACATATGTAGTTTGCCGCAGAATCCGGATTCTCTCTATATTTTCAACTTGGAACAAACAAATGGCTATCGTTCACTAACACAGTCGGTACGTTCTCAGGTGAAACGAGCGGTTTCCCTTTATTCGGCATATCGTGCAAATGTACATGTGTAATTAGAAAGCTGATTTCTCGAACGCCCTTTTTAGTGGGCGTTTGGTTCTTGATAAAGGGCTCTGGTAAATAGTCAAAATTTCTCAAACTCGGTATTATTATCGTAATTGTAAGACTTGAAGTACCTGCTTCGGAGCATAGCAAAGGGTATTGAAAAAATCTGCCGATCAAGTCGGAAAAGAATCGTTCATGCCAAAACGTGTTAGAAAACAATCCAAGTTCTCGAAGCGAATCCCGTTCTCTTGCGCTTTGCACTCAAGCTTAGAAGTGGCTGGCTGTTCCACTTCATAGACATCACGAAGCAACGACAGCCAAAATGGCTGGCTTTAGCTTTCTCATATCCTTTGCCTTTGCAATAGTCGGCAAAATTTTTCGCTGCAGATCTTTGTTGCGCGTCCGTCATCCATATGAACAATAAAACTCCGTATTGCTTCGGTACTTGTAAGCCATTTCCTATCATTCTTGTTTGGAGAGAGTAAATACATTTGTTATCACAACGGAGAAAATAGCCGAAAAAAGCGCATATCTATCAGCTTTTCTCGGCTTACACTCTTATTTGTTTAAAATGAACCCCATAAACTGGACAGTTTTAGTTTTTAAAACCCTCAATGTTAGACACGATGGTTTCATAAAAACCCTAAATTGAGGACACGATAATTCCATAAATCCTTTGTTTCGGACAAGGGTGTTTGTGGAACCCTTAATTTCTGGCAGTAGCTATTTTGACTCCCCTCTAAGATAGGCGGCCTCTTCGCCAGTGAATATTTTTCTAGCCATATGGCTGCTTCCTCCTTTAAAGGCAAGTTCATTTTAATCCTTGCCGGTCCCAGAAATTAGCAGCTGGACCGGCTGCTGCAACAATGGGCGCTGCCAATAGGACTTGGCGAAGCTGTCGCCAAGGGAGTACTGCAAGTATCTGGAAACCGGCGTGTATCCTTTAATTATACCGAAACCGAAGGGGCAAGCCTAGAGCTGGCATGGCATCAAGCGGCAGGCTTTGCCTGCCATCAGTTTTCTGCAAGCAAATGCCCAGCGCAGCCATAAATGAAAACCAAGGAAGCGAGGTGCCGGCATGAGGCTGGAAATAAAAGAAGATCCAACGTGTTTGTTGTTTCATATGGAAGAGTTTGATGGCTACACAAGAACAGTTGGCGCTATGTCTGCTGGCGGATATAGGGAGCTGTCCAGGCGGTTCTGGAGAGAAGGGGAATGCCTGGGGGCTAACCCGTGGCACATGCATGGCGAGGATGGGAGGTTGCTGGATTTCATCAGCGCTTTACGCGTTGCGGAAGAGATGGCTGCAAACCCGGAAACCTTCCGGATGCCAGAATGGGACAGCGCTCCAGAAACAGAATGGGATTGCACTGGGGAGCCGCCCTTTTAGAATTGCAGCAAAAAACGCGGTGGGGCTGCCCCGCCGCCCTAAAGGGAGAAGGGCTGGCAGCAGGCTCTGCCTGCTGCCATAAGGCCAAGAACTAAGATCAAGAACAAAGTCAAAGGCTAAGGTCAAGATTAAAAAACCTAAAGTGTCCTTGACAAAGGGTACACTACAGTTTTTATTTAATCAAAACGAAAAAAGTCGATAAGAGCTAATCCATCAGCTCTTACCTGCTCTCAGTGATATTCCCACACGACAACTATAAATGGTGTTTTTCGTTTTCTCCAGACTTTTTATAATCATCTTGTTACTAGCACATAATGGTATCATCACTCAAAAAGCATTTCTTTCAAAAGCATTGTCAAGTTTGCTTATTCTTCGTATTCATGTAGTGGGATTTCTGGTCCACTATTGTTCTTGACACAATCAGACAAGTAGAAATTGATAAGGTTGGGATAAGGAATCTTTGTTTCTTGTTCAAGTTTCTTAAAATACTCAATTATCTTCTTGTCGATGTAGACCTCTTCTTTAAATATCTTAAAATATGGGTTTGGCTTGGGATTGATCGGTTTATAGTCCTCTGTCAATGTTCTCGCCTCCATTCATAGTAATAATCCCTCTCGCGAGCTGTTGCTTTTCTTGCTGAGATCAATCGTATAATTTGGTCTTCTTCACGATAACAGTGACAAACCATGAGAATTCTTAGTTTTTCGCTCATACCTAGGACTGTAAATCGATCCTCTGTTTCTGAATGCTCTGCATCCTCATCAAAAATGGCAAACTGGTCATAAAAAATATATCTTTTTTGCTAAATCATTTGTTGCCTACCACACCAATAAATGTGGAAGGACCGAAATTGGCAAATGGACATGGTATTTTGACACTTGCCAGGCTACCAGTTTTTGGCACTAGGTATCAGATCCATTGCTTGATATGCTACCTGGCTGGTTTCTTGTATTTTATGAAACACACATGGAGATATCTATGTTGGAAGTGAGAATTTCTTATGCTGTTCCATTTCAATCGCTTCACATCTAGTACACTGTGTCATCTAAATCTTTACAAAACTTCTGGGTAGAGCCTCTTTAGTTTTATCCGCGCATCAGCATTGGTGAAACGCCAGTCAACTCCTTTTTGTTCGCTACTACGCTTGCGTTCCCATGCCGAGAGTTCTTTGTTCAATGCCTCAATAGTCGGCATTCTGCGATCGCCAAGGCATTGTGTCGCAAGAGCCGAGAGCTCAATTTCTGCGATATCAAGCCAGCTTCCATGTTTAGGTGTGTAGTGGATCTCCAATTTTTGCGACAAGCGGAACGCTTCCTCTGGCGGGAAAGTTTCATAAAATGAAGATATCACGGTGCGTATTTAAATTATCCATTACCAATACCACTTTTTCTACATACGGATACTGGCTGTCTAAAACCCATTTCACCCTCTTCGCCCAGTCTGCCTTGGTTCTGCGGTGAAGACCGAGCATGTCTACATAACCGAATATACAAGCCCCAGGGAACTGCGCCTCGGGATCAGGAAATATGTCGACGAATACAACTGCGGCCGCCCGCGCCAGAGCTTGAAATACAAACGGCCACACCAAGTGTATAACGAGGTTTTTGCTGCGGTGTAAGCTGACAAAATATAAAGAAATCGCGGCGGCCTACCCCCGCCGCCTCCCAAGGGCACTGGGCTGGGGGGAGGCTCCGCCTCCCCCCACAAGGTCAATGGACCTCCCCAGAGATAGGTCAAGGGATCCAGCACCAAACATACCGATGCCAGTACATTAAGAAATTGCAGATCTGTGTCTTGACAAGGAGGCCACCTCTTAGATTCCGCTATGAGGCTGCTTTCCCTGTTTCAGGCACACGATGTATTGCTTCTTGAGATTGATTGGCAAATCCATTGGAATTGCTCGAAGTTGGCAATGCTGCATTTGCGGATTTGGCGGCTCTTTCCACAACTCGATTCCTGTCAGCATCACCCAACTGCCAGATAAGGCGTGCAAGATCAATACTATCATGTCATTTATTTTACTCTTGGTATTGAGCAAGCAATTCATTCTCATATTTAATTAAGTTATTCATCCCTAAAAAACTCAAGAAACCTTGGATAATTTGGCTGTTGCGTTGAATTATATCCGATTCGGTAAAGTCAATAAGATTATCAGCAAATGAAATAAGCTCCTGGATCTGAGTTCCTTCCTTTTTCTGATTTCTGCTATTTATGAATCCTTTATAATACTTTACTTTATCGTCAAATCGATAATCGGAAGCTCTGATATTGATTCGCTTTTCTAAGAGAGTCTTGTTTCCAAGTTTTTCAAGGCTTTTGCTCACTGACAGACTTTTTTCCTTATCCTGTCTGTTACGAGCAAAAATATGTTCAATTTCGAAAACTGTTTCTAATGACAGATACTCTTGCTTGTCATTATTAAGTGCCCACCAAGCCAACATTGACTTAGTAATTGGACGACCATTTGAAAAGTCAAAATTATTAAGCACATTCTCGACGCTAGAGATGTTGAATTTAAAATCAATAAATTTCACATCATCATCATTAACAATATTCACCATCTCTGCGTATACTGGGGTTCTGAGTGCATTTACACCAGGGTTCATCACCGCATATGTCCAAATAAAAGCGGTTGTTATGCTCAAAAAATCGCAAAAATCATCTTCGTCTAACATTCCATTTTCGTCTTTATACTTCATGAAATATACAGAAATGAAATACGTCCACATGCCATTTGGCGCGTAATTCAAAACGAATAATCTGCGAAGGACCTTATCCGAGAATCTATCAATACTTTGATTTGAAACATCATTCCAAAAGTTTGCTAGTATAATCAAGTTTTCGAAGGTCTCGTTTTTCTTCAGCAAACTATAGCTATTTCTCTCATAAAACTTGCGCAGCGCTTCAGTTGTTGAAGTCTTTATTCCCATTTTTGCGCGCTCGTAGTACATATATCGTGTAAAAAGCTCGTCCATTGGCGTCCCAGTTATCGGATGAAATATTTTCTCACATATTTCCTCTAGAACTCTCCATTCTTTTATGAACTGATCTTTTTGACCTTTAACTGAATAGTATTTATATAATTGAGCCTTAAAAATATCAGCATCTGATAACGGTTTACCCCGGTCATTCAATGTTGAGAATATTCGCAGTGCTGTGTTCTGGTTATCTGCCTCTATTGGGAGCAGTATGCAATTATTCAGTATCCGAATTGGCAAGTAAGAGAAGTATGATGGAAAGTCACTTAAAAACTCGTCAATTTTCTCCTCTATAAACCTAAAGTTCTGTGCATAATTGCTTTTTTGTTCCTTAGAAGTGGTTCCAGTTACCAAAATTTGCATGAATTCTTCTTTGTCATTGTCTGTAGCAACTTCGGAATTTATCTTAAGTGCTGTATCATCCGGCTTTCCAAATTCATCAGTTTTCCATATGCATTGTTCAATACTTTCTCGAACTTTCCGGCTATCTTCGTCCTGCATATTTCTGAATTTAGTATAAAAAGCTCTCAATAGCAACATTAGCGTGGTCAATCGCTGTTGACCATCGATAATTTCCATTTTTCCATCATCATTCTTAAAGGTTACAATAGGACCTAAAAAATACTCGTCATTACTGCTGTCGAATTTTAGACAGTTATTATCAGGAAAAGCGAAGGCTAGAACGTCATCCCAAAGTGTTTGGCACTCAGTTGTATCCCATGCATATGGCCGTTGGTAGTCAGGGACAAGAAAGTCCGCTTTTTTGTCTTCGAAAAGTTGTTTGATTGTTTTTTGGTCAATGTTTAGTTTTGACATGTATACTGCCTACAGTGTGAAATATAAATATGCTACGCTGCTATTCCTTTCTCTCTCGCTAATTAGTCGTGTAGTAACAATATATATTACTTTTTGCCACATCAATTAATTTATGAAAATTAATATCACATTAAATCCATATTGTAGGCATAGATAGACAGAACCGAGGCGATTCTGACGGTTTTTTTCAACCTTTTTTCAACATTATCACTTGCAAAATAGCGTTTCCATTCGCCTCAAAGCGATAATCCAACAAATGCTGATTAATATGCAAAAGCTGTACACTCAAGATCGATTCTGATTATTTGCTTTAGTCGTTCTCATTACTATAACACTTCATTCATGGCTTCTATTTAGTCAATTTTTGATACATTTCCATCAGTGCCGCAACACAATTAGCCTCAGTGAAATCCTTCACAGGAAAGCCATACAATTTCATAACAGCGCGGTCAAGGTCGCGATGCGCATTAAGCAGATCCGAATGATACAGCATTGATGTTTCGCCGTACATATCGGCGAGATTGCTATCTGGGTATTTTGCTCTTGCGTCCAAAATGCCCTGTGCACATTTCTCGATTTCGACTTTTTGTGAGTCTATTACATCAGGCCAGGGAAAGTTGTTATAAACTATTGTGTTTGAGTAGCTGTAATCGCTCTCAAGCCTACCTGCAACGGTACGCATCCAAGCCATATGGACATTTGATGTAAGAACCCCAAAATGATAAAGACCAGCAGTTGGGATTGAAAAAGTTTATCACCCGCAATAATATCTTTGTCCAGAAATCCAATGGGAATATATCGTCTGTTCTCAGATGAAACTTTTGGTACTGCTATGTAATCAGTTTTTGGTTGACGTATTTCACCAAAAAGCATGGGTCTATCAGCCAGTTTGCGAGTTGCTTCTCTCTTGCTAGATTCTCTTTGTTGGCGGCATTTTTCGACACGATTTTGGATAAATGGTATCTTCAACAATTCCGAAGGTGTTGCACCATCAAGCCACAGACAATAGCGCGGTACATTGTTAATGAACTCATATCCCATCATAAATTGCTTCACAAATTTGAGTTCCGGCGATTGCGTTTGAACTAATGAATCGTATTCATAAGGCTCAATTAGTAAATGACCTCCATCGTTTGGCATACTCCCAAAAACCATCTCGGGCACGTCACAAAGTGGTCGTGTTCGTCTTTCTATGAATACTGTTGGTGCTTTAACTAAATATGGGCTAATATTCGGTTCGGCTGTGTTGTAACTGAATCCCACTATAACGCAATGCACAGCCGCTTTATCGCTCGCTTCGCTGCTCCATTTGAATGTTGGTATTCCGAAGTTTATACATACTCCACGCTCTACAAGCGATTTCCATAATATTGCCACCTGCTCTCCTTGCGCTATAGAATTCGTTGATACAAAAGCAGTATTTATGGTGGTGTCGTCCATGATGTCAGCAGCTTTTTTATACCATGCTGAAACATAGTCAAGGTTTCCAAGTCCTTTTAGTTTGCCGAACACATCCGACATATCACTCTTCTGTGCAGAATTCATCCAACGCGCACCCACAAAAGGCGGGTTGCCCATGATATATGAAAGCCGATTTTTTGGCACAACACTCTCCCAATCAATTCGCAACGCATTGCCTTCAATTATATTCGCATATGATTTCAATGGCAGAAAATCAAGCTGCATATGGAGTATGATTTCCGTTTCCTTCATCATTTGGCTCTCTGCGATCCATAATGCAGTTTTAGCAACTGTCACGGCAAAGTCATTGATCTCTATTCCATAGAATTGTCCTATAGAAACTAGTATCGGATTATTTAATGCTTCTGCAAACACAAACATCATCTGTCCTCGTAGCAATTGGCTTATCACTTCATTTTCAAGATGCCGAATGCTGATGTAGGTTTCCGTCAAGAAATTTCCCGAACCACAGGCTGGGTCTAGAAAGGAAAGCGAAGCGAGTTTTTTCTGGAATTCTCTAAGTTTCGTAATTCTTGTTCTCTCGACAGCTATTTCTAGAATAGATACAAATTCACTATTTAAAGCATCTAAGAACAAAGGATCAATGACTTTATGTATATTCTCAAGCGATGTGTAATGCATACCACCCGAGCGCCGTGTTTCCAGGTTTAGCGTGCTCTCAAACACCGCACCGAATATGGTTGGGCTGATTTCTGACCAATCAAAATCCTCGCTGGCTCTCACAAGAAGCAATTCCTTTATTTCATCAGTAAAATGCGGTATCTCAATGTTCTCATCAGCAAATAAATCTCCATTGACATATGGAAATGCGGCTATGGCAGTTTCAAGGTAAGGGTCGCGGTTCTCGGGTAGCGTGTTTAAAACTTGGAATAACTCAATGAGCCCTCCCCTCATTTGGCTAATACTAAATCCAGCAAGATAATCATGGAACATCGCTTTATGCCCAAATATTCCAGCGTCTTCGGCATATAAGCAAAAAACAAGCCGAACGCAAAGCACATTCAGGCTGTGCATGGCACTTTCACTAGTAGGGTCTATGTATTGCTTGGCAAAAGCGTCATAGAGCAAGCCAACAATTTTTCCTGCGGCAATCGATACTTCCATTTCTCGCTTTATTTTCTCGTTGCCGCTATCGGTTAAAAAAGCAAGCCTGTAAAATTCTGTGGGCAGGTTTTCGAGGAGTATTTCCTCCGGCTCACCGCCTGGGCGCTCCATGTCATACACCAAAAATGTGCTAAAATTGCATGTAATGACCCAACGAGGATGCTTTGACAACGGCAACTCTGTTATGTAGCGTTTTGTCTGTTGGAACGGCGTAAGCAACGTGCCATCCGATTGCCTTATGGGTTTCCTCAAGTCAATATCTAAGCTTTTCTGCTCAATCAACACACGTGTTGACGGAATAATGATATCAATAAAGCCTCTATGGTCGATATGCGCTCTGCTTTCAAACTCAGCAAACTGTTCAGGATGTTCCACTCCGTATACATCACGAAGCAAGGACAGCCAAAATGGTTGGCTCTGCCCTTTTTCATATCCTTTGCCATTCCAAAAGTCGGCAAATTTCTTTGCTGCGGCTCTTTGTTGCGCGTCAGTCATTTATAAAACTCCCTATTGTTTTGCTACTTGCAAGCCATTTGCTATCATCCTAGCTTGAAGCGAGGAAACACATTTGTTATCAAAATGTTATCACTATGAAAATAAAAGCCGAAAAAAGCGCGTACCTATCAGCTTTTTTCGGCTCCCTGTGCTATTCCCACTCGATCGTTCCAAGTGGTTTCGCTGTTATCATAAACCACGCGGTTAACATCCTCAACTTCACATAAATCCTACTTGATATCTTGGCAAGCAGCTCCAAATCATGCGGATCTAAAAGCCAATCAATATATGTATTCTTATGTAAAATGTCATATGATACATGAAAGTGCTTAAGGGGTGTATGTGTTTACCACATCATCTAATCCAATGAAAACGGATATGTTCTTTGCCATCTATTGCGTCAAATTCATGATGGTCAGAGGTTAACAGTTCACCGCCTGTAGCCACGGTTTGCGCCAATACGATTGAATCCGCAAGTGAAATCCTATAAGAGGCTTTAAATCGACCTGCTATCAAAAAAATCTCCTTGTCAAACTCGGTTATCTCTATGATTGATTTTTCAATGTGATCAATAATTTTGGCAGCATATTCTTCTCCGTCACTGTGGTAGAAACCATAATACACTTCTAGGAGATTAATCCTATTAATAATGATTCTAGCCGTACTATCAGCAGCCCGTACTATCAGCAGCCTGATTATATACACTAGTGACAACACTTGCACCGTCTTCGTTTTTTAGAAGAGCGACCAACGCGCACGCATCCAGGACAAATAACCTTTGCATTAATGATACTCCTTTTCATCGTGAGTAATAGCAAGGAATTTGTCAACCGTTAGCTTACTGTCTGCGGCAATACCGAGCAATGGACAATCCGTACTCTCCCTTACAGGTACTAGTTGAATTATCCCGTCAATTTCCTTTATGCGCACTTTCTCTGTCGGTATCAGTTTCAATAAAAACTCTAGTAAATCATTTGTATTAATCACGGTTTCAGCCATAGAATGCACCTCTTTCCTTCGTGCATTATTTCATATTCTTCTTGTCGCAATTGAACGTAAACTAACTGACTTGCAACCACACAACTAATTCCCACCTCTCATGTGATGCAACGACTGAATAAATATACGGTTATTATAGCAGCAAAATTCAAGAGCGGCAACAGGTTTTGGGCTACGTGATGCCGCGCAGTAAAGTGGGCGGCACTTTTCGTGAATGGGAAAAAGCATATACCGTCTGCACCCACCACCCCCGATGGCAACAAAGCAAATTCAGATTATCTCGTGAATGCTACAGTTGCGCCATTGCAGCTATAAGCACTTAAGAAGCAAAAATGGAGTCGCTGAACACAAAAAGCTCTGAAAACCGCTATTTTAAAGGCTTCCAGAGCTTGTGCTATCTATTCCCATTCAATGAGACTATTAGTATATTATCGATATTGTATAAGTAATTACATATTATATGCTTATATTATAGAGTATTTATATTGATTATACATAGTCTATCTTCTTTTTGTTATCAAATTGTTATCGGTATCTGTAATAGTACGGTTTTGCGGTTTCAAAAAAACACTACAATCAAACTCCTTGCTAAGCGTGCTTACACCGTCCACCTATTCCCGCAATTCTGACAGACAGCCTGCGTTTCGGTCTTGATCGTGGTATTACTCTTACCTTTAGATCTACCGACTAAAAGCCAAAGACCACAAGTGCATATAATTAGCATCCATCGTCCAAGAGCCCACAGACATCCCCTGGCGCGATTCCTAGTTCCCATTTGGGTGTTTACCACTTGGTAAGAGATGTTTGTGTTGCCACACTTTACACAAGCTACAGCGGATCTCTGAGTCTGCGGTGGTGCATATTGAGGTGATGTCTGTTGTGGTTGAGTCTGAGGATTATTACGGTATTCCGCTTGATGGGTATTAGATCCTGTCACCAAAGCATTTCCGCACCCCGGACAAAATGCTTGATTCTCTTCTAGTTTTCTGCCACATTTTGTACAAAACATTATTAATTCCTCCATATAACTCTCTTTGTTACAAAAATATTAGTGATAATCGGAAAGAGTGTTGATTTTTATATATAAAGCAACCAAATTGTCTCGATTGCTTCGTTGGTCGCAAAAAGCCATCGCATGCAGTCACCAGTTCAAATATGCTGTCGACTGCACCCTCAGCATTCCAAACACGAATGAAAAAGCGAGAAGTATCAGTTCAAGAATTTGGTCGCAACACCACAAACAGCTTGGGCACTTCTCCTTGATGGCACTTTGCAACGTGTTCACTTTGGTAATGCATAAGTGACCTAAGTTGAAAAAAACACTATCGTTCACAACCAACAGCACCTCAAATGACTGGTCTTCTCCAACCTGTTCTCCCTGCTTATCACCATGTCTCTTTACCGCAGCAGCAGGGAGCTGTTTGGCAGATTTGACTGGTTCAATAATTGCCGAAAAACCAACCTTCATCTAATGAACACGTGAGCTAGGACTGAGGTAGAATCAACTGTGAACACCACCGCAAGGAAGGCTCTAGGTTTGAGTCTTGTGGCTGGAAGCCTCTTAGAGATCCTCAACATGTTGTCGCTCTTGTGGTGCTCCTCTAAGTCTTGTTTTCTTAGTGACTCCGCGATTACCTCATCTGTGACATTCCCGCTGCTGAAGCAAAAATAGACCAGCACCTACAGATGATTGCCCTAGAATTGCTTGTTCAATTCTTTGTGCTCCATCTGTAGCTTGCAGGAGCTGTAGCCCTTGATATATTGCACAAGCTTGCTTGCTAGCAAATGCGGATGAACTTAGACCAGTAAATGCACGTGGTCTTTTGACACATGCCCGGCTAGTATCTCAGCATAATTTTGTTGGCAGGAGCCACGTATCAGCTCTCTTGTCCGGTGTGCGATCTGGCCTGTCAAAACAGGTTTCCTGCGTTTTGTGATCCATGCTAGGTGGTACTAAATGTCATATGTCGCATCGGAGGATTTTCTATATTGCTCCATTGCTTCACCCCTGACTAGCATTTTGCAATACGGGGGATGTATTCACGATCCCAAGAGGTTGAACAAAAGGTTTGCCTGGAAGGCGAAGGCCTAACCTCATTAGACAGAAAATAGACTGCTAAAACTGCATTTTCCAAGGATAAGCAAAAACTGCATACCTTGCTATTTTGTCTATCGTTATATCAACGGGTAGAGATGAAGTGCTTGATTCAAACCCAATTTTACTTCCAGGTTCTATGCTTTCCATTATTATAGTAGAATTGACTCCTATGGGATTATTGTTTTCATCTAAAAACACAGCACTAACATACACCAAACTCTGCTTTTCAGCCGATGTGTTCTCAACTCTCCCCATCATTTTTATGCCGCGCCCGTATGAACCTTTTGATAATTGAAAATCCGTAATAGGGTATCTGATATGCTCTACCTTCGCCTCTCTTACATCGGGACGTGGAATAATGACTAACTCCCCATTCGCTGGAGCGTTATCTAATGTCGTTTCTTCGTAATAATAGCCACTTTCGCCTGGGTTAATGACTTGTGGAAATACAGATACCAGTGATCGGCTTTTTACCAACAAACCGTCAGTTCCTTCCAAGTCATAAGCTCCAGAGCTTAAATAAAGCGGTACTGTTCCAGTATTCTTAACTTCGAATACACTTTGAACCCATGCGGTTCCAATGCTGTTTACCCATGTGCGGGCATTGGAATACACAACCTCATATGACGCTTTTTTCATTGGCTTATCAGACGTAGAAGTCAGTTCCTCTTGTGAATATTCATTAATACTCAGACTATCAATAATTTCCTCTAATGCCAATGTAAAAAACTGTGAATCATCAGCTTCCGGAAACATAATCACAAGCGAATATGCCTTGTTACCATAAATCATTGATAAACCATTTATCAAGTAGGTATTTCCAGAAATATCTTGCTTCCATTCATAGTACTGGAGTGGAACTCCATTTATAGCAGTCCGTTGGAGAAGAATGAAATCATACACATCACTGGATGACTTCATGCCATCAACAAAAGAAGCCAAATAAATACCTAGAGTAGTATTATTTGCTGATAAAGGCACATCAAGTGTTCGTACACCTGTAGCAAAATAACCATCAGTATTTTTGTCATATGGATAATAATACCATACTCCATTATTCTCGTTCACTACTTTTCTCCATTCAGATCGAACCTGATATGTAATTCGCTCCCTTGTTTCTACTGAGTCAAGTTGAAACGATGTTACAGATTTTGTCGAGCAAGCGGTAAGGGATAATAAAATAACAATGGTACATAACATAAAAAAAACATGCTTTGTCTTTGAATATGTACTAAGCATTATTATTCCTCCTTTATATTCATTTGATATTCTATTTGTATACATTAGATTTTTCATTCGTTTATATTTTGATTATTCATGTAAGTTTTCTTTTTGTTATCAAGGGAACGTCCATAATATTAACCAGATTCTTCCTTGACTTAATGGATTCTGCCATGCATCAAGCTACAGCCTTTAGCCGTGCGATTGTGTCGATTGTGTCGATTGTGTCGATATTATTCCTATACAGTCTACTTGCAAAATACCGTCACAATCGACACACAGAAATAATCAAACACTTAATGTCAATTTAATCACTTTGCCATAATGGGTTCTCCAATTCTCATATCGAATCCCATATTCATTCCAAAGCCTGTCTGCCTCAACATTTAATTTTCGCGACAAGATATTTGGCTGAATCTCCAATGCAGGAAGCCACTCCAATAACTCTGTAGCACTGCCCGACCAAATTGGCGACTCGCTGCTTACTAATGTCGCAATAGCTTCAATAAGCGGGTTTGGTGGCTCTTTCCATAACTCGGTATCTGCTTCTATCAGCTGCCAGACACAGCGTTCACGGTCAAAGCAAAGGTGCAGCCGCTGGTCTTGCTGGTCACGACCTACAATGTCCATGACAGCATTATTGTCCGTCCGTTTTGCCTTTTGCATTACAAATGCGCCATCTGCTGCGCCAAGCAGTCCGTTGGTGCCGGAAATCGTGTCGAAACAGTCATCTGCACCTTGTTTGCGGGTGTGGTGGACAAGTAATATGCAAATGTTATGCAAGTCAGCAAACTGCTTTAGCTGCAAAACAACTTCATAATCATTTGCATAGTTGAACTTTTCTGCGCCCAGTTCCCTAATCCTTTGCAGTGTGTCGATAATTATCAGCTTCGTGTCTTTTCTCTCGCTAATGAAGCCCTCTAGCTGCTCCATAAGCCCTGATTTCAGAACTTTAGCCTTGGTTGCAAAGAGCAGGTTCTCGCTGCCCTCTGTACCAAACATTTTTGAGAGCCTCTTTTGAAGCCTCGAATAGTCGTCTTCAAGCGCAAGATACAGGACAGACCCTTGATGGGTCATGTAATCCCATATTGGCAAGCCTCGGCTTACATGATAGCCTAGCTGCGCCATAAAGAATGATTTGCCAATCTTGGGGGCGCCTGCAAACAGGTACACCCCCGCATAAAGTAGATTGTCCACGATCTGGGCTTTTGGCTTGTATACTGTGTCGTATAACTGGTTGAGCGACACAGTATGAAAATCGTTGGGCGTTGAAAGCCACTCAATCATTTCTGCAGAATAGCTTTCTCCGAAAATCTCTATGACTTTCTCACGATCCATCACTTCAAAATCGTCTGTATATTGTGGTATACTTCCAGATGTAATTGGTTCTAGTGGCTGCTCGCTATCTGGTGCAACAGACAGCATTTTCGCAGCCATTTCGTTATTTCTATTCACTTGAATCAACCTCCATCATTTTCTCAAGGGTTACAGCAACACAGTGGATGGTTTCCATTAGTTCATCGCCTACTCCCTCCCCTGCCCCAAGCTCCATCAACTTCGTTTGGATGGTCGCCATTTCTTTGTAGAGGGCTTTGAATACTTTTGGGTTTCCAACAACCACTATATCGCGCTCTTGCAGCCGCTTGATAATATAATCCTGTTTTGTCAAGCCTGACAACCTGACAGCTGTTTCTAATTGGGCATCCTCTTCAGGCGACATGCGAAACGCTACTATTTTGCTTCGCCATCTTCCTTTTTGGTCAAAAACTCTCCTTGCCATGGAATTCCTCCTCCATCATTTCTTTCAGCGTCAAGCCTATTTGCCATCTCTGACTGTTTTGATGGAAACAAATGTGCATATCGGTAGGTTATATCGATACTCTCATGACCTACCCTATCAGCTATTGCAAGCGGTGTAAATCCCAGCTCGATCAATAACGAAACATGGGAATGGCGCAAATCATGGACTCGAATCCTCTTCACTCCAGCATCTTTACTGCCCCGGTTCATTTCATGGTGCAGGTAGCTTTTTGTGATCTCAAACATTCGCTCATCCGGTTTGATTCCATAGAGCTGCTTCAAATAGTCTTGGATTTCACCACAAAGGAAACTGGGAATCGTTAGTGTCCGTTTGCTTTTCGTTGTCTTCGGATCAGTGATGATGTCTTCCCCCTTGATTCTCTGGTACGACTTATTGACACTAAGCGTTTCATTTGTAAAATCGAAATCAGCTGGAGTAAGCGCCAGCATCTCCCCCAACCGCAATCCACACCAGTACAAAACTTCAAAGGCATAATAAGAAATGGGCTTGTCCATCATCACAAATGCGAATTTCAAGTATTCGTCTTTCGTCCAAAACTGCATTTCCGATGCCTCTTTCTTGCCAATGGAACCTGCATTTGATGCAGCATTGCCCTTTAGCCCATAATGCCTGACTGCGTGGTTGAGAATTGCACTCAACTGGTTATGGATAGTTTTCAAGTATGTGTCAGAATAACCCTTCCCTTCTTGGCTCCGGTATTTCATAAGCTCATTTTGCCAAGCAAACACATCTGTGGTCTTTATGTCACTAAGCCTCTTTTTCCCGAAATAGGGCATTAGATGCGTGTTGATGATATTCTCTTTCGTCTGCCAAGTGTTGTAGCGGATACGATTTTTCAGATCGGATGAATATACCTTGAAGAAGCTCTCAAATGTCATTTCAGGGTTTCCAATAGCCATTTGAAGAAAATCGCGCTCCCATTCAAGAGCCTCCCGCTTTGTTGGAAATCCTCGTTTCATTTTTTGCTTTCTCTTACCTGTCCAATCAACATACCGGCAACTTGCATACCAGGTGCCTGCTTTTTTGTCCTTATACGCTGGCATGCTTCTCACTCGCCAACAACAGAGTTACCATACAGCTTCTCATTGAAGTATTGGCGGCTAACCCGCCCACTGATTGTTATGAATCCCTTCTCCTTCAAATCGTCATTTAGAGAGCGTATCAGTTTATACGCATAAGCTGTGGACACCCCCAACTCCTCTGCGATGTCTCCTGCCCTCAAGAATGTTTGGTTTTTCATGTTACCTCCATATTGTAAGCTTTTTGTTTACATTGTATCCATTATACTAAATTCGTCAAGTTAGTCAATACTTTGATAAATACTTTTGATTTTCTTTGGCACAATTGTTTCATAGAAGTTATACTTATCTTTAATAACGAAAAGCAAATCAAGGAATGGTACACATGTCTATCGGAGATCGAATCAAAACAATCCGAAACTATAGAAAAATGACACTTAGAGAACTTGGGCTGGCTGTCGGGTTTGATGAAAACTCGGCTAACGTAAGGATTGCCCAGTATGAGTCTGGAACCAGAACCCCAAAAGAGGACATGGTCAAAAGAATAGCAAATGTCTTAGGTGTAAACCATCGCTTTATCAGCACACCTACTGTAGATTCTGATGAAGATTTGATGTACACACTTCTGGAGCTTGATTGGCAAAATCCATTGGAATTGATCGAAATTGGCGATGCGGCATCGAATGATGCAGAACTCGTAGCAATTAGTTTTAACAGTGAGGGAATTAACAAATATCTTAGTGAATGGGTTGTCGTAAAAAAACGTTTGTCAGATGGTCAAATCAGTGAAAATGATTACCTTGAATGGAAACTCGGTTGGTATAATAATAGCAAACTCGATGGACTGGATGCATAAGCAAGCCATTTGAGATGGCTGCAGCATATCTAACCAATTATATTGGCAACAATTTTCACAACCATGACGATTGTGACGATATTCTTCCTATGCAGGCTACTCTCAAAATATCGACACAATCGACATAATCGTCACACAAGAAAAATCAAGTGCCCAATGACAATTAATTTAGTTTTAATCATCCGACTCATACGGCATCCATTCTAAATTTTACTCCATATTCGTTCCAAAGCCTGGCTGCCTCAATATTTAATTTTCGCGACAAGAGATTTGGCTGGATCTAGGAACTCGACAGTACAAATGTAAAGGTGACATGATGGACTATAATAAACCTGATCTTGAGCCGAACGGCGATGAAGTTGAGTTTTACAAGCAAGTCGCAGACTTGCTTGCAGCAGCTCGCAAACACTCCAAAAAGCAAATGGATAGCACAATTGTAGTGACCTACTTCGAGGTTGGGCGTATGATCGTCAAGCGCGAACAACAGGGTCAAAAAAGGGCACAGTATGGTGCAAAACTGATAATAGGACTGTCTGAGTATTTGACCAGGCAATACGGCAGGGGGTATTCTGTTGCAAATCTAAAAAATATGAGAAAATTCTACCAAGTATATTCACCAACAATAATGCAATCACTGTCTGAACTTTCAGAAGAAAGCTATTCGCTAATCAGTGTTTTTGGCGGAAATCAAAAAGGGCAGACACTGTCTGCCCAATTCATTAATACTTGGTCACATTACCAAGTATTAATGCGAATCGAAGACGAATCAGCCCGACGTTTTTACGAAATCGAAGCAGCAAACCAGCAATGGCCAGTCAGGCAATTGCAACGCCAGGTCGGAAGTTCGCTGTATGAGCGGTTGGCACTTTCCCGCGACAAGGACAGGGTTATGGCTTTGGCGATCGAAGGCCAAACAGTTGAAAAGCCCCAAGATATTTTCAAAACTCCGTATATATTGGAATTCACTGGGCTTGAGGAACGATCAGAATATAGCGAATCCGACTTGGAACGGGCTCTGATAGACAATTTGCAGAAGTTCATGCTCGAACTAGGCAAAGGCTTTTTGTATGAAACACGGCAGAAACGGTTTTCTTTTGATGAAAAATCGTTCTATGTCGACCTCGTGTTTTACAACCGGCTGCTCCAATGCTACGTCCTGATAGACCTTAAGATTGGCGAACTGAAGCATCAGGACTTAGGTCAAATGCAGATGTATGTCCATTACTTTGACCGATACGTCCGTCAGACGTTTGAAAATCTCACAGTTGGCATACTATTGTGCAGCCAGAAAAACGATAACATTGTCGAGCTGACCTTGCCAGAAAACAGCAATATATATGCTTCAGCGTACAGTCTTTATCTGCCAGACAAATCACTTTTGCAACGCAAGCTAGCTGAGTGGATAGAGGAATATGAGGACGAACAAGAGATAAAAAAACTGGCGGAGGGTGATGAAACAGAATGAGGCAGAAACTCAGACCTGGCAATATCATGCATGCCTCGGCGAGTTGCTCTTTGTTGTGCATCTGTCATCAAAAATACTCCTTACTGCTTTGGCACTAGCAAACCATTTGCTATCATCCTAGCTTGTGGCGAGGAAACACAATTGTTATCAAAATGTTATCACTATAAAAAAACAGCCCAAAAAAGCGCATACCTATCAGCTTTTCTGGGCATAGACTCTTATTCCCATTCGATAGTTCCCGGTGGTTTCGCTGTTATGTCGTACACCACACGGTTAACATCCTCAACTTCACTTAAAATCCTATTTGATATCTTGGCAAGCAGCTCCAAATCGATACGAGCCCAGTCAGCCGTCATCGCATCTTGGCTTGCGACAGCCCTAAGCGCAATGGTGTTTGAATAAGTCCTCTCACCATTCTTGACGCCTGTGCTGCTGACGCCAGGAAAAATAGCAAAGTATTGCCACACTTCTCCTGCTTGGCCAGACTCTTCGATTTCAGTTGTGAAGATAAAGTCTGCTTCCCTCAAAATCTCCAGCTTTTCTTCAGTGATGTCTCCGATTATCCTGATCCCAAGACCAGGTCCTGGGAATGGTTGGCGATTGACGACAGAGCCAGGCAATCCAAGAGCTGCCCCAACTTCCCTTACCTCGTGTTTTAGCAGCTCCCTTAACGGCTCGACTAGCTCAAATGGCATATCTTCAGGCAAACCGCCTACATTGTGGTGGCTCTTGACCAAGCCGCCGCTTGCCGATCCGCTCTCAATTACATCAGAGAGAATTGTGCCCTGGAGGAGGAACTTAGCTCCTTGCTGCTTAATTGATTCTTCATGGAAGACAGCTATAAACTCCTCGCCAATGATTTTTCTCTTCTTCTCGGGATCAGTTATTCCGGCGAGTTTTCCGAGGAAGCGGTCTTTGGCGTCGATGCATATCAAGTTCAAGTCGAAGTTTTTCTCAAATGCTGCTATCACATTTTCTTTCTCGTTCTTTCGCAAGAGTCCATGATCGACTAGGATGCATGTCAAGTTCTTGCCTATAGCCCTGCTGACCAATGCGGCAGAGACCGAGGAGTCCACTCCGCCAGAGAGAGCGCAAATGACCTTCTCATCTCCAATTCGCTCTTTTAAAATTTCCAACTGGTTTGCGATAAACAACTCTGTATTCATCATTTTTTGGCGCAGTATACCACTATTTTAGAAATGGGAAGAATGCGCTGTCTCCTTGTTAAAATAATTAAGGGCTTGCTGTGATTGCGTCTAGCCACTATCCCTTGGGATTTATTAGTCGAATTGTTGGTTAACTAACTATTTAACTAATAAACTCTCTTGAATAATTAGGCGATTCTTTAACTATCGTTATGTCATGGGGATGGCTTTCTTGGAGGGATGCCTGGGTTATTTTCATAAACTGGGTCTTTGTCCTCAGTGTTTCGATATCAGGGCATCCACAGTATCCCATGCCTGCGCGCAAGCCGCCGATCATCTGGAATATGATTTCCGAAATATTGCCCTTGTAAGCAACCATGCCTTCAACGCCTTCAGGGACTAGCTTCTTTTGGCCTTCTTGGAAATACCGGTCGCTGCTGCCTCTCTCCATTGCTCCAATAGACCCCATGCCCCTATAGGATTTATATCTTCTGGCTTGGTAAATAATTGTCTCTCCTGGGCTTTCTTCGCTGCCTGCCAGCAAGCTGCCTATCATTACAGTGGAGGCGCCAGCCCCTAGAGCTTTTGTGATATCCCCCGAATATTTGATTCCGCCATCAGCTATGACAGGGATATTGTACTTGTCAGCAGCCTCGGCGCAGTCCATAACCGCTGTTATCTGCGGGACGCCAATGCCTGTGACAACCCTTGTTGTGCAAATTGAGCCAGGGCCGATACCCACTTTAATGCAATCTGCCCCTGCTTCAATCAGTTCAATTGTCGCCGCTGCTGTAGCGACATTTCCAGCAACGATTTGCAGATCTGGAAAACGGCTCTTTGCTTTTTTGACTGCTTCTATGACGTTAATATGGTGCCCATGGGCTGTGTCTAGGACAACCACATCAACCTTTGCGTCAACCAAAGCAGAAAGCCTGTCCAACATGTCTGAGCCAACTCCTACAGCAGCTCCGGCGAGGAGCCTGCCTTGTGAGTCTTTTGCAGAGTGCGGGTAAAGGATGGTCTTTTCAATGTCCTTGATCGTGATCAATCCTTTGAGGTTAAAATCCTTGTCTACTATGGGAAGCTTCTCCACTTTGTGCTTCTTTAAAATCGACTCGGCTTCTATTAATGTTGTGCCTTCAGGCGCTGTTATCAAGTTGTCTTTTGTCATAGCGTCTTTGATAAGCTTGTCCATGTCACGCTCAAAGCGGACATCGCGGTTGGTTATGATGCCGACAAGTTTTTTGCCCCTCACAATTGGCACGCCGGAAATGTGGTATTTTTCCATAAGCGCCACGGCGTCGCCAACAATATGGTACTCCCCTAAGTAAAAAGGGTCGACGATAACACCATGCTCGCTACGCTTGACTTTGTCTACATTGTCGGCTTGCTCATCAATGGACAAGTTTTTGTGGATAATTCCTATTCCGCCTTGCCTCGCCATAGCAATCGCCAACTTGCTCTCAGTGACAGTGTCCATGCCAGCAGACATAATCGGGATATTGAGCTTAAGGCTTCTGGTCAAGTTTGTTGTTACATCAACCTCAGCGGGTGTTACATTGCTTTTTCCTGGCACAAGCAAAACATCGTCAAATGTTAAGCCTTCCTTTACAATTCTGTTGTTCATAAAATCCCCCATTCAAGCTTGGCAGGCGGTTGCCAAACTATCTGTAAAATAAAAAAATGCGAATCAATCTATCTTCTTTTGCATGATTATATCATTCTGGCAAGAAAACCGCAAAAAGTTTTTTTCAAAACACGGTGGATACATCCAAACAAACCATAATAACACGCGCTTTTTTCACCTGCGTGAAAAAATACTAGAAAAACGGCAATTAGCATCAGGAAATATTTGATATAATAAAAACAAAATGGAAGTGTGGGCAAGCAGTGATGGCTAGATGTGGACTTGTTTTAAGCTCTGATGGAGCCAAAAGCTCCTTTGAGATTGGGGCATGGAGGGCAATCAGGGAATTAGACATTGAAATTACAACAGTAGCTGGCTCTTTTGTCGGGGCGCTTAACGCCGCGCTAATTGCCCAAGGCTCGTTTGACACTGCGGTCAAATTCTGGGGCAGAGCGTTGACATCCCAAATGTTTTATGACACTTCAAGCCTCTTAGTGGAAAAATACACTAATGAATGGTCAATAGTCGATGTCGCCACATTCAGGAAAAGCTTTGCTGATTATATTGGATCGGGAGCCGAGGAGCTGCGGGCACTGAGAGACGCTATTGCATTCCATATTGACGAGAAGACAGTCAGGGTGTCTGGGACATCGCTTTCCTTCGTCTCCCTTGCATTGGACAAGCTGGCTGTACGGCCTATCACATTGGACGAAGTGCCTGATGGACAACTCGCCCACTATTTGCTTGCAGCTACATGCTACCCACAAATTGCCCATTCTACACGGATTTTTGACAGCATGTTTTCAATTGGCCATTCGCCTTTTAAGAGTATCGACATTGACAACGTTGATTTGGTGCTGACCACAGACGAGGTTGCTATCATACCGCCACACTTGCGCCCGTTGGCGACGATTATTAAATCCAATGAGATTCTAGAGTTTTCAGCCCAAGAGTCTCTCGATGCCATTAAACACAAGATCAAAAACGGGCATATCGAAACACTCAAACTATTTGCTAAATCCCTTGGCAACTATTTTTACATTGTCGAGGGGCCCCAAGTTGAATTTGATATTTTTTGCAACAAACTGGGAAGCCCCCTCCCTGCCCACCTAGGCTCGCTGGTGGAGTTTATGCTCTCTACTGACATAAAGAGCCGCAGAACCATACTAAACGCTATGTCTTCCCTCGCTGCCCAAGCAGGCATAGAGAGCGCTGACATTGCCCTTGCCCTTCTAGAGAACATTGGGCGTTTTTTAGGCATAGCAGCCAATGAGAAGCACTCAAAAGACCGTCTGCTCGCTTTGTGTGTGGAGACAAGCAAAAAACTGCTTGAGGCTGCTAAATATTCAATAATGGAACACAACACTTTCGCAGAAATCCTCGCAAATATTGAAGACCCAGGCAACAACTTGCCAGGGCCTGAGCTTTTCATGAAATATTTCCTTTTATTCATCTCAGCCAAGCCCGACAAATACCCCAAACTACAACATTTCTTAAGCTGTTTGCACCAAAAGACCATCTTGGCTTTGGCTACACTATTGTATATCTACTATGCGGCATAACCGCTGCCAATCCCAGTTAAAAGCATAGTAATTTAGTAGAAATTTATGTTGACAACACTTCTGGATCTTACTATAATAATACCATAGTAGTTAACTAGGATTTAAAGGTAAATGAGAATATCAACTAAAGGACGATACGGCCTTCGCGCTTTAATCGACATTGCGGTCAACAGCGAAACTGAGCCAGTATCTATCAGCTCCATTGGGGAGCGCCAATCAGTATCTACAAGTTATCTGGAACAGCTCATTTCCAAGATGAAAAAAGCTGGTTTTTTAGACAGTGTCAGGGGCGTCAACGGAGGTTATATGCTTGCCAGGGCTCCCGAAGAGATTTCAATTGGGGATGTGCTTCGCACATTGGAAGACGGCCTGACACCAGCAAATTGCTTGGGGGATGAATGCGGAAGCGCTGATTTTTGCGTAGAAAAAGTTGTTTGGGAAAGAATAAACGAGAGTGTGAATGCTGCTGTTGACAGTTTGTGGCTGCAAGATCTCATTCAAGCGCAAAAAGAGTTTCAAAACGAGGTAGAACGGGAAAACTGCACCCTTTAATATTTGAAAGTTTGAGTATCTATTTATGATTTATCTGGACAACGCCGCAACAACTATGGCAATGCCTGAAGTTTTGGAGGCAATGGCTCCTTATTTCACACAAGCTTACGCCAACCCATCCAGTGTCTATTCTTTTGCGGCTGATAATAAAAAGGCGATTGATGATGCCCGCCATATCATAGCTGAGTCACTAAATGCGGCTGACAACGAGATCTTTTTTACCGCCGGCGGCACCGAATCCGACAATTGGGCATTAATAGGCGCCTTTGAAGCTAATTCGCAAAAGGGCAGCCATATTATTACAACTCGGATCGAGCACCATGCGGTGCTCCATACATGCGAGTACTTGGAGAGCCGCGGAGCAGAAATCACATATTTGGATGTTGATGAATTTGGAATAATTGACATCAACCAGCTTGAGGCAGCGATAAGGCCCGACACCATACTTGTCACTGTCATGTATGCGAACAATGAAATTGGCACTCTTCAACCGATCAAGGAGATTGGCCAGATAACAAAGAAGCATGGAGTGATTTTCCACACTGACGCAGTGCAAGCATATGCGCATTTGCCCATCGATGTGGATGATCTGAATATAGACTTGCTGTCTGCCAGCGCACATAAGTTATACGGGCCAAAAGGAATTGGTTTTTTATATGTCCGCAAAAGGACGAAGATAGCGAACTTCGTCCATGGCGGAGCCCAAGAGAAGGGCAAAAGGGCAGGCACAGAAAATGTGCCTGGAATTGTGGGATTTGGCGAAGCTGTAAGGCTGGCGATCCCCACGCGTGAAGAGCGCGCAGCCAAAGAAGTAGAATTAAGAGACTACTTGATTGACTCGGTTTTGTCGAGAATCGAATATAGCAGGCTTAACGGCCATAAAAGCCAACGGCTGCCTAACAATGCAAATTTCTCCTTTCAGTTTATTGAAGGGGAATCAATGCTGCTAATGCTCGACATTGCCGGGGTATGCGCTTCAAGCGGATCTGCTTGCACCTCTGGGTCACTCGATCCATCCCATGTGCTATTGGCGATTGGATTGGCCCATGAAACAGCCCATGGCTCGTTGCGGCTCACACTAAACCACACTACTACCAAAGAAGAATTGGATTATGTAGTGGGAAAACTCGAAGAAATTATTATTAAGCTAAGAGCTATGTCACCTTTATATGAAGACCACTTGAAAAGGCAAAAAAACTAAGGGAGAAGAGTATGTCAGTGTACAGCGATAAAGTATTAGATCATTTTGAGAGCCCACGAAATGTTGGAGAGATTGAAAACGCAAGTGGAGTTGGCACCGTCGGCAACGCGAAGTGCGGGGATATAATGCGCATTTTTCTCGATATCGGTGATGATGGCATGATAAATGACGTAAAGTTTAAAACTTTCGGCTGTGGGGCTGCGATAGCAACCAGCAGCATGGCCACCGAGCTTGTAAAAGGCAAAAGCATCCAGGATGCGCTCAAAGTGACCAACAAAGCTGTCATGGAGGCTTTGGATGGATTGCCAACCGCAAAGATCCATTGCTCCTTGCTCGCCGAAGAGGCAATCCACGCTGCATTGTGGGATTATGCCCAAAAAAACGGGCTTGAGATAGAAGGGTTGCAACAACCGAAGTCTGACATACATGAGGATGAGAGCGAAGAAGAAGATTAACCTGTTTGCGGTTTTATAAGCCATACGATTTGGGCAGCATTCGCCGCCCTTTTTATGTGCCTCGAGATTAACTTCACAGAGAACAAGGTTGCCGGGAGCTAGTTGCTTTGCTACACGAAACATAATCTGAACAAAAAAACAAAGTGGCATATGGAAAATAATGCTGTCTGCACTTCTTCTTTTGAAGAAGCGCTATTATACGTTTTTCTGAAGTTTGTTCTTGCATCTTCGGCAGTAAACTGCCATTCCTCACTTTGCCACTTTTCCTCCCGTCATCCTGCCAAGCTTTAGCCGGTCATTTTTTAGTTTGCCTAAACAGTTCTTCTTAGGTTTCCCAAAAGTTGCTTGGACATGGCTAACAGCTCGCACTCGAAGTGGAGCTCAAATCTACGGCTAAGCTGTAGCCTTTCTGCGCTAGCCTTTCGATATCTGTGGAAAAGCGTAATAGCGATCTTCTTCATCCCATGATTTTGGGTAACAACAGAGCTTGCCCATGACACAATAATGGACAGGACGATTCCCAAAAGCAGTACGCGCATTCTGCTTTTGGTTAACTAAGATAGAGGGGTGATGGTTAAAAAATTTGAGGCAAGCCAAATGTCAAACAGAGCAATGGATTTTATTCAAGAATTGCACGGCAAGCCTGGGCGCAATGCAATAAAATAAGTATAATAAAAAAAAGACAAATTAGGAGCGTGTGCCATGGACCAAGAATTGCTTTCAATCGTTGATGGTTTCCAGTTCGACCAAGTGGCGCAGTTTTCAACTTCAATAATCAAGCCGGTAAAATCGCTATATGAGATGTGCTCAAATGGACGTTGCAGAAGCTATAATAGCCGCTATTCGTGCCCGCCTGCCGTAGGCACATTTGAGTCGCTGCAAGTAGAGCTATCTGGCTACAAAGAAGGCATTGTGCTTGGCAAGGTATACCAAATCGGAAGCAACTTTGACTTTGAAGGGATGATTGACGCATCAAGGGAATTTGGCGTTGAAATTGTCGAGCTAAAAAAGGCATTCCAAAATAAAGGCATTGAAGCTATGGTTATGGGGTCTGGAGGATGCAGGGTATGTGAAGAGTGCAGCTATCCTGACGCCCCGTGCCAACATCCCGAAATTATGATACGCTCTATCTCTTGTTTTGGCATCAATGTCGGGCAGGTAGTCCGGGACTGTGGGCTTTCTTACAACAGCGGCGATAGGACTGTAGCTTACTTTAGCTTTGCGCTTAGCAATTAGCCAAGAGCCACGGGTTGGGGCTGTTTGCGATATTCAATAACATAAGTGGATTGCATGGCCCAAACTGCCGCCGTCTACAGCTTGTGGATAGGCAGCTTTGGAGATAATTTCACGTGCCCAGATCTGTGCCTTTTGCAACATCCTTGATGTTTGAAAGATTGTACTATATCTTTTGGCTTAACTTGTTGGCTGTAATAATACTGCATTTCCAAAGAAGATTTTTGCCTTGCTACTACAAATCCAGCATCCATAATTCGCTAAACTAGTGGCACAATCGGAAAGAGAGACGACATCACATTCACCAGTATGATGCAAATACCCAGTCTAGAGCGATTAAGGCATGATGACCGGTATTGCTTTGTCGTTGCCTTGCAATGTAGTGGGATTGTCGTACAGGCAAACCGCATTGCCCTGTCCTCATTTGATGTTCGGGATTTTGCCAAGCAGACGGAACTTGGCAACGCCAGACTTTTCAGGTTCTGCGTTTTTTTTATTTCGATTGGGTAGGACATGCCGCCGTACTCAATGAGTATGTGGATCTCGTTTCTGTCACGGTCGCGGTAGAAATATTGCGGCAAGTCTAATATCCCCATATTGCTAGAGCTTTGGTGATCTCGCCTAAAACGAAGGTTTCTAAGAAAGAAAACACTTGCAGAAAAGAAAATTTTGGCCAACTGAAATATAAAAGCGCAGATGGGTACTGCGCTCTTTATCTTTGATAATTTTTGTTCCACAAACGCATGGCCTTTATAGCTAAAACAGGAAGAGCCTTGTTATTTAGAGGCCAAACAAAGTGTAGGCAAAGTCATTTAGCTGTTGTGACCTTCGCGGCTCTTCGAGTGCCCACTCCTTGTCTTCTTTCATTTCTGCAATAAGCTCGTCAATAGTGAAGTTCATAGATTGTCCTCCTTATTTCCTTCCGTACTCATTCACAAACTTGTATGTGTCAGCCACATTTTGGTTGATGTCGCCCCGGCACAGCCACGACTTGTTGCAGCCGAAGACGAGCCCTCCGCCTGGCCCGACTTCGTCGATGACCTGCTTGGCGTAATCGATGTTCTTCTGTAGCGGCAAAAGCCTCATGTTTTGCATGATGACCCCGCCCATCAATGTATGGTGGTGGCCGATAACCTTGTTGAGGTCTAATATGTCATCGTCGTCGACACGGTTGAACAGGGAGTCTTTTGGCAGGTTCAGGAAGCGGTCGATGAAGGGCAGCCAGTGGCCTTCTATGAAGATGCTAAGCTTGTTGCCTGTTGAGGCAAGCCCATTGATCTGTTTTTCGAAGTATGGCCAGAAAAACTCGTCGAACTGCTTCGGGCTTAGATAGCAGGGGATATGCGCAGGGTAGTTGGCCATAACACCTGTCAGCTTGGTATCCCTGTAGTCGGTTGCACGGACCGCATAGATCACCTCGAGGGCGTCGTGGACCTCTTGGGGGCGCCTTCTAAGATCGGCGATCGTCCCGACAAAGCCGCGCAGGCGGTCAAAGATATAGTCGATCGGGGTAACGAATGGAGCTAGGCCAACAGTGGGGGTTGGGTAGAACCCGTACTCCTCATAAAGTTTCTTTTGTATTTCAGAGACATGGCTCGTTGCCCGCCAGACTCTCTCGTCAATGATTGTTTTCAGCCTTCTAATCGCTTCTTCTTTGTCTGCGCCAAAAAGGCTTGGGAACTTTCTTGGGAGCAGGGTGTCCTTGACGAACTTGTCCATGTCAGCTATGAGCAGAGGGTACTCGTCTGCCTTCATGGTCGGCCTTTGCAAATGCTGCAAGGCTACCCCATCCGGACCCAGGAAGGTCTCAGTCATGTTGTCTAAAGCCTCGTATGTTTTTGGGAAGGCGCTGTAACTGACGTTTCCAGTGTCTGACGGGATGTTGTCGAAAAAGTGCCTGATAACTTTCTCAGTCAACTCAGGGCTATACTCGACTTCCATGAACGTGTAGCCGGCGTAATCCAAGATGGCATTGCTGCCGCTTACATTCTTTGGAATCCAGTCTGGCTCGATGTGGTTGATGGCTTTGTCAAAATTCTCTTTTTGCAAAGCCTGTTTGTTTTCTGCCATGTGTGTTATTCCTCCATGTTTCTTTGTTTTCTTCTTTTGCAACACATTTGGGTTGTTGTTGTATTACCAGTATTATAAACTGTGGCTTGTATTTATCAAACCAAATATTTGGTTAACATAAACAAAACACAAAATTGATACATCAAGAGCACTTTCAGAAATTCTAAAACCGGAGGGAAGCTTGCGCCAAAAGACATAGGGGCAAAGTGCGAGGCGCTTGCCTACAGTTGGATGGGCGGGTGTCTGAGCCTGGAGGAGGCTATTGGCTTAAGCTGCTGTTTTCCACTTTGGTTTTAAAAGCCCACAGGTGTAAAGTTTAAACTTCGCCTGCAGGCTGCTATCGCAACCAGCAGCATGGCTACCGAGCTTGTCAAGGAAAGCCACTCCGGAAACGCCCAAAGTGGCCAACACAGCTGTCAGGAAGGCATGCAGGCACACGATAAGAAAGACAGGCGACATAACACATCCGCCTGTCTGATGCAAATATTTAGCTTAGAGCGGATTTACAGCATGGTGACCGGTAGAGCTTTATCGTTGCCTTGCAGTGTGGCGAGATTGTCGTACTGGCAAACCACGCCGCCCTGTCCCCGTTTGATCTCCGGGATTCTATCAAGCAGGCTGAACCTGGCAACGTCTGGCTTTTCCGGGTCTGCGTGTTTCTTAATTTCGATTGGGTAAAATGTGCCGCCATCCTCAATGAGCATGTCGATCCAGTTTCGATCACGGTCGCGGTAGAAATACAGCGGCAAATCTAATATCCCCATACGCCGCAAGCCCAGTATCTAAAAAATACAGTTTTGGCGCTTTGGCCGTCCGCTTTGTGATATTGTTGTGGTAAGGCTTTAATAGGTAGACAAGGTTGGATGCAACCAATATGGACACCCAACGTTGTGCTGTCGGTTGGCTTACACCCACCTCCCTCTCAATCAAAGCCAGATTAAGAAGCTGTCCGGTGCGGCATGCCATAGCTGTCATAAATTGTGTAAATTTAACTTGGTCAACCACCTGCCCCAAATCACAAACATCTCGTTCAATATAGGTCCTGACATAGGCGGCAAAGCATATCTGCCAGCCATAGCCGGGATTGGCGCTAAGCTCATGGAAGCTGCCACGATGAATGGCGTTCCATATATCGGCATAGGGAAAATCCGCTTGATCCTTTTGTCTATCAACAAAGTACTCATCAGTCGGCAGAAACGGCTTGTGAAATGAAACGCCATACAATTCCCGCAGGGATAACGCTGGAAGATTGGGAATACCGAGCCGTCCCGCCAGAGATTCGCTGACATTCTTCATCATCTCAAACTGCTGGGGGCTGGAAAGGAAAAACTGTCCTTTCTTCTTATCTTTATCCAAAATGATCTTGATTTGCGGGAACAGTTCCTGTGCATGCTGCACCTCGTCTATAAAGACGGGCGGCAGTTTGTCTTTAAAAGAATGTTCCAATCTGTTCGACAGCATTCACAAGCTGGATCTTGTCATCCAGCGCAACATATCCAATATATCCCATGACCATCAACTAGCTTGAGGGAAGCGGCAAGGCCTGAAACCATACTTGTCACTTTCACAAATTGCTTGGATTAATCAAAATGTCTTGCGCAACAACCAAGTAGCGCAAACAAGCAAATTGTCCATATCACATACTCGTTTAGCTGGTTGTTGACATAAGCTTCAAACATCGCATTTTTGCCATGATGTTTTGAAGCAAGCTCTTTTGCCCTGGCAGTGATAAACGCCATGCCCTCGTCAGCACAGCCGGATGCGGGTGTGTTGTTGTCTTTGCCAAAATCAACGCCAACTAACTCCAGCCCTGCCTGCCCAAACAAATCTGCCCATTGTTTTTCCGTCAATAGCTCATAGCTATTTGATTTCAAATCACTCTGTTTTACATTTTCGGGAAGATAGCACTCATCAATGAGCATATGTCCACCTGTGTTGATTACGGCTTTAAGCTTATCGAGCATTTGGGCAGGTTCGCCCAATACAACGCCTGCTGCGCCAAAGACAACAACATCATAGCCTCTTTCATTTGCCACAGCTTCGTTCACATCACCAGTTGCAAAACCGCATAAACCTGCTACGTTGTATTCAGCGGCTTTCTGCAGCGCATATTTAATAAACTCTGGCATTATATCCACACCTTTGACTCTCGCATTAAAGCGCTCTGCGATTCTTACCGAAACAGCCCCTTTGCCGCAGGCCAAATCCAGCACCTTCATCCCAGACGGCACATCAACTTGCTTTTCAATCAAACAGCACATGGCAATAGGGTCGCTTCCAAGCTCCCAGAAGTCTTGGAGCAAATATGGCACAAAGGGCAACAATTCTGTTGTATCCGCTGACAAAGACACTGCCAGTTTATCATCAATTTCCTCTTGCATTTTTCTCCCTGAATAAAATTTGCTGCTTTGTTTACCGTTTTGGCATTTCAAAATCGATGAGCGCTTTGTTTAAAAAGTCATTAAAAGGTTTCATTGTTCTAAAAACCTGGGCTGCCGACGCAGCAAAACCGCTTGCTTGGGCTTGCTCGTCAGCAACCAGTTTTTCAAGATACCAGCTTTTGTTTTTTAACAGTTCGGACAGTGGATGTGCACCATCATACCCCTTGGGCAATTTTTTAAGCGCATCCCCCTTGATTTCAAACTGCCCGCCGCTAATTATCCGGCTAAGCTCATCGCCATTGCCGACAATATAATTTCTCACCATCGAAGTGGCTTCCTTGAACATAGAGGCAAACAGCCCTCCTCCCAAAAACGAATTGCCGCCCGGGGCAATTACGACATAATAGCCAACAGGTATTGGAGCCTTGCCCTTAGATGATATGTGCGCCCTGAATTTTGGATTATATGGCGACTTGTCGTGGGCAAAGCGTGTGTCCCGAGCCAATTTGAACGTCAAGTCTTTTGGGTTGTTGTGTGCAATGCTTTCGTCAAATTCGCTGATATGGGCAATCAGCTGTCCAATAAAATTCTCAAAATCGGCATTGGCCTCTTGGTAGCGCGATTTGTTCAACCGGTACCATTCCCGGTCATTATTTTGTGACAAATCCGATAAATATGCAAATATAGATTCCATAGCGCATTTCCTTAATTTTGTGTTGTTATATGTTACACTTAGCGCTCTTTACATTCTTGCGAGCTCCCGGGGCTGGCTTTCCAACCCTACACCGCCAATTCTAAGGAGCCTTTTGCCGCGCCTGGCATCCAAACAAAATCGCAGCCCTTTAGTCTTTTTGCTGCCGTATATCTAAGCTTCAAACTCACAAATTTGCCTGGTTGCACTTGGCGCAGCTTTATTTTAGAGAAAATTGCCCTTCACTGCCTATTTACATCTACCCTATTTTACCATTTATCGGGCAAGCACTTTTCCAAACAAGCCAACTTCTTGCCAAAACTAGAAATAGGCTCAAAAAGATATTTTTTTCTTGGCAGGGCTATATTCGCAAACTATAAATTTGATGTAAAATGTAAGGTATTCATTCTAGTGCTTGGAGGTAGCCCTTAGATGCAGATCGAAATCAACGAAGAACTGGTAAGGCACCTTGAAAATTCCTCATTCCTTTTATTGAAAGACGATGAAAGGGCCAAGATGGTTGGCCGCTTGTCAGAAAAAATGGTGGCAATCGGGCTAATCGGCTCTCTGGAAACAAACGGCGTTGCCCAATGCAGCACTCCACTAGCAAATGACAATGCATTTAGAAACGATGAGATCGAAGCTTCCCTAGACAGGAAGCTTGTATTGCAAAATGCGGCATTAAAGACCGATGAAGCATTCATTGCTCCCAAGACAGTGGAATAGGCAGAAAGGATAGGCAAATATGCTTGAAATAGGAGCCCAGCAGCTTGCCCTCGAGATCGAAGCCGGAAGAATAAGCGTTGTCGAGGCAACAAACGCATATCTAGACCATATCGAGAAAAACGATAGGCATTATAACACTTTTTTGGCGCTAGACAGGGAAAGAGCACTTAAACGCGCCAGTGAAGTTCAAGAGCAAATCAAAGCGGGCGTGCTCGCCTCCCCCCTTGCAGGCGTTCCAACAGCTTTGATGGACAATATATCAACAAAAGGGATGGCAACAACATGCGCCTCGAAGATGCTTGGAAACTACGAGCCGGCATTTAACGCCTCTGTGGTGGACAAGCTTGAAGAAGCAGGCATGGTTATCCTGGGAAAACTCAACATGGATGAATTTGGAGTTGGCAGCCCAGGGGCGTTCGGCCCGGTGCGCAATCCATGGGACACCAGCCGCTCTGCTGGATCAGGCTCTACCGGCGCAGCAGCGGCAGTCGCCTTCGGCGGATCGCCGCTCAGTGTCGGCACAGACACCACTGGATCCCTTAGGCAATCGTCAGCTTATTGTGGCGTCAGCTGCATAAAACCCACATATGGGCTTGTCTCGAGATATGGCATTGTCGCTAGCGCTTCACTTGACCAAGCAGGCGCTGTTGGAAGAAGCATCCTTGACGCCTCTTGCTTGCTCTCAATTATAAGCGGTCCAGACCAAAAAGACGGGACATGCGTGGCAAGCGAGCCTTTGGAGCTGGCGCAAAACTTCGATGGGCGCCTTGACGGGCTTGTCATTGGCCTAGCCACAAATTGCTTGCCAGGAAAAGTGTCCGCAGAAGTGAAAGCTGCTGTGCTTGAGGCGGCAAAACAACTTGAAGAAGCAGGGGCAGTTGTGGAACCATTCGAAATGCCTTATACAGATTTGGCAGCAGCCGCCGGCTATGTTATATCAGCAGCAGAAGCAGGCTCTGGCCTTTCAAAGTATGATGGGCTGAAATATGGCTTTAGGTCAAAAACAGCAACGAACTTGGACGAGCTTTACAGAGAAAGCCGCAGCGAAGGTTTTGGCTACGAAGTCAAAGAAAGCATTATACTGTCTACCTTGCTGCTTTCATCAGAATACTACGACAGGTATTTTGCCAAAGCGCTGCAAGCGAGAACATTGGTAAAGGACGCAGTAGACAACTTGCTAGCCCGTTTCGATATAATTCTCTCGCCTGTCGCCAATACTACAGCCACTCATCTTGGCGAAACGCGAACAATTGAAGCTGACGCCTTTACAGTTGCCGCAAACCTGGCGGGGTTGCCTGCCGTCTCGCTGCCTTGCGGGTTCGGCGAGGGGAATCTTCCTATCGGATTGCAACTTATGGCAAAACCATTCGCGGACCAACTTATAATCAAAGCAGCAAACGCATACCAAATGCGCACCAGCTACCATACTCAAAGACCGGAGGTGAGCTCATAATGGGATGGGAAACAGTCATTGGGCTTGAAGTCCACACAGAATTGTCGACCAACACCAAAATTTTTTGCGGCTGCGAGATATCTTTCGGAGCTCCGCCAAATACATGCGTATGCCCCTCATGCACAGGCATGCCTGGAGCGCTGCCTAAACTCAACAAGATGGTTGTCGAGTACGCCATGCGGGTTGGCTTGGCTCTTAACTGCACAATTGAGCGGAATAACCGCTTTGACCGCAAAAGCTACTTTTATCCCGATTTGCCCAACGCATACCAGATAACCCAGCTGTACGCCCCAATTTGCACAAATGGGCATTTGGATATCGAAGTCGGCGGCACAACAAAACGCATTGGCATCCGCCAAATCCACATGGAAGAAGATGCCGGAAAACTGGTCCACGACTCGTCTGTTGGAGGCACTTTAGTGGACTACAACCGCTGCGGAGTTCCCCTGTTGGAAATCGTCACAAACCCGGATTTTTCAAACGCATCTGAAGCTGTGGCTTTCCTTGAAAAACTGCGCGAAATTCTCTTGTTCCTCGAAGTCAGCGACTGCAGGATGGAACAAGGGTCTATGAGGGCTGATGTCAATGTCTCCGTGCGCAAGGAGGGGGAGCCTTTGGGCGTAAGGGCAGAGATGAAAAACCTGAACTCCTTCAAGGCTATCACGAGGGCAATCGAATATGAGTCAGCCCGCCATATACAAGTGCTGGAGAATGGAGGGGCCCTTGTCCAAGAAACAAGGAGATGGGATGATGACAAAGGAGCCTCATTTTCTATGCGCTCAAAGGAAAACGCCCAAGACTACAGGTATTTTCCAGATCCAGACTTGCTGCCGGTAAATATCAGCGAAGAATGGCTCGAGTCAGTGAGAAGCAGCCTTCCAGAGCTGGCAAGCCACAAAAGGGAGCGCTATATCGAAACTTTCGGGCTTTCTGAGTATGAATCATCTATCTTGACAAGCCATCGAAATATCGCGGCCCTGTTTGAGGCTATTGCGTCAAACAGCAGCCAGCCAGTGGAATCAGCCCATCTGGTTTCAGGGGAGATAATGCGCTTGATGAACAACACTGCCACGCCTCCTGACGATCTGGCTGTAGACGCAGAAAAAATGTCAACGTTGGTGGGGTTGGTCGCAAATGGGAGGATCAACCGCAAAACCTTCAAAGACGCCATTGAGCTAGTTTTCACCGATGATAGCATCGACCCGGAAAAATATATAGAGGACAACAAGCTCTTGATGGATAGCAGCGATGATGCTGTCAACACAATCGTCGATGCAGTTCTAAGCGAAAATCCAGATGCTGTCAAAGACTACAATGACGGCAAATCCAAAGCCTTTGGTTTTCTTATGGGCCAGGTCATGCGCCAGCTTGCAGGGAAAGGCAACCCTGATTTGGTGCGCAAAGCGCTCACAAATGCCTTGGACAGCTAACTTCAGCCATTTTATCATTAAAAGAATGCCTCATTTGCGCCTGTGGCTCAATTGAGGCATTTTGCATGTTAGTTCCACAGATGGAAAATGCCCTCATTTTTCGCTTCTTTTGCAAGTATCAAAAACAGCGGGAACAGCAAAATGCCTAAAATGCCCATAAGCCGCACCCCAAAATACATTGACAAGAGCATAGTAAAAGGCGGCAATCCTATCCGGTTCCCGACCAGGTTTGGCTCTATGACGTTTCTTGCTATGTATATTATCAAATACAAGACCAGCAAGCCCACCCCAAAGGCTGTATTGCCTCCAATTGCCGCAGCCAAGCCCCAAGGAATGAGCACAGCGCCTACACCCAATGCAGGCAAGATGTCAAATAGGGCAATCGCCATTGCGAGGGCAATATTATGGTTCACGTCGAGTAGCCAAAAACCTACAGCAAGCTCCATAAAAGTTATTGCCATAATCAGCAAGTATGACTGGAGCATTTTTAGTGTCGTAGAGGCAAAAGTGCGCCATACCCCCTTTGCCGCGCTTAGGTGCCGCTCAGGTATTTGGCGCCCCACAAACGAGGTTATCCTTGCATAGTCGTTGGTGATGAAGAATGTGGAAACCAAAGTGATCGAAAACGTAAGGAAAAAAGATGGCACTTTTGTCGCTTGGCTTGCTGTCCAGCCCAAAAGCTGGGAAGACAGCGCAAAAAGCCAACTCTGCAAATTTGCAGCCAGCTCTGTTATGAGTTTTCGCATCACACTTTCAATGTCGACCGGCACAGCAACCATAAGTCGCTCAAAACCTTCATTTATCGAATCCCTCGCCAACGGAAAGTTTTCGGAGATCCAACTTGAAAAAATCGACAGGACAACATTGATCCCAGCCGCAAACCGCGCCAAAAGCCATATAAACAAACCGACTATTATTAAAATTGTCGAAAAAGTGATAATTGACTCAACAATCTTGCGCTTTACATTAGCGTGTTTGATGATAAAATTGATCGGTTCTTGCAACAATGTCGACAGGATGAAAGCCAGCAGGAAAGGCAAAAACCACCCGAGGACATATTTGAAACAGGCATACGCGATTGCGAGGATGATGCCCCAAAATACAACGTCAACTATAAACCTATATTTTTTGTCCGTTGTCATAGCAACCCCACATTAATCGCATAGAATATCGGTTTATTAGCTTTACGCTGCATTATGCGAAGATATGCAATGATCCTGGGCACAAAAGCATTTAATGCGCATCTTCCCATATTTGGCGCTTGCTGCCAATAATTATTGTCAAAACTCTCCCGCCTCAGTTTAAAACAACCCTCGCAAAAACGGTAGATTATAATTTCAAAAGAAAATATGCTATTATCTAAAGGCAAACAAAATAACTCGGCGCTCTTGGCTCCATATTCAATTTGTACACTTAAAAATAACACTGTTAAGCGATAATCGAAATGGCATAAGATAGAACCGAGAGGTTTATTTATGTCAATAAACCTCCACTTGGGCTTTTAAAGCGGGGGTTTGCGCCCTTGTCAACTAGCCTATGCCCAGGCTGGCTACGTTGCTGAAGATCTAAGCGCCGAGGGGCGCCTCCCACAATCCCATGATCTATGGGGCATAGCCAAACAGCCCTGATAGGTGGGGACAGCGCTTTGTGTGCCAAGCCTTTGATGACTTTGGGAAAGTGGAATTAACCCTGGTGGTTAAGAGGCTTATATCATTATACAGCTACAGGCGAAAAGGCAACGCCTTCGCTATACAAGAAATTACTAGCCGAAAGGAGGCGCGATTCCCCCCCGCCTAGCAGCGGCCAATGCCGCCGATTAAGGAAAGGGTATCCTCGCGCAGGAATGATGGAAAAAGTGCCAGAAATATTTGGAAGCATGGTTTTTAACGAGTCAGTGATGAGAGACAAGCTCCCAAAAGAAATTTACAACGCATTGAAAAAAACCATGTCCCAAGGCACTCAATTGGAGCTGGATGTCGCAAACGTGGTCGCGGCAGCAATGAAAGACTGGGCTGTTGAAAAGGGCGCGAACCACTTTACCCACTGGTTTCAGCCAATGACAGGAATTACAGCTGAAAAACATGATTGCTTTATCACCCCTGCCGGCGAAGGCAAAGTAATTATGGAGTTTTCTGGCAAAGAGCTTGTAAGGGGCGAGTCAGACGCTTCCAGCTTTCCTTCCGGCGGTTTGAGGGCAACCTTCGAAGCCAGGGGCTATACTGTTTGGGATATTACTTCATATGCATTTATCAAAAACAACACTCTCTACATCCCGACAGCATTCTGCTCATACTCCGGCGAAGCGCTTGATAAAAAGACTCCCCTGCTTCGCTCTATGGAAACGCTAGACAAACAAGCCATGCGAATCCTCAAACTTTTTGGCAACACATCCACAAAACGTGTTGTGGCGACAGTAGGGGCAGAGCAGGAATACTTTTTGGTCGACAAAGAAGTGTACCTAAGCAGGCCTGACTTAGTGCTGACTGGAAGGACATTAATTGGGTCCCGGCCGCCAAAAGGCCAAGAACTTGGCGACCACTATTTTGGGAGCATAAAACCCCGGGTTTCTGCCTTTATGAACGAGCTGGAGGTAGAGTTATGGAAACTCGGCGTTTATGCGAAGACAAAACATAACGAGTCTGCCCCTGCGCAGCATGAGCTGGCGCCAATATTCACAACAACAAACATAGCCACTGACCACAACCAGTTGATTATGGAATTGATGAAGAGTGTGGCAAACAAGCATAACATGGCTTGCCTGCTGCACGAAAAACCTTTTGAGGGCGTAAATGGCAGCGGCAAGCACAACAACTGGTCCTTAGCCACAGACAGCGGCGTGAACTTGTTTGAGCCTGGTGAAACCCCCTATGAGAATGCCCAATTCCTCTTGTTTCTTGTGGCAGTGATAAAAGCTGTTGACGACTACCAGGATTTGCTCAGATTTTCTGTGGCAAATGCAGGAAACGACCATAGGCTAGGCGCAAACGAGGCTCCTCCTGCCATTGTCTCCATGTTTTTAGGCCAGGAGCTTGTGGAAGTCTTAGAAGCATTGGAGTCCGGCTTAGACTATTTCAATAATTACGAACACCAAATGGAGCTTGGCGTTACTGTCTTGCCAAATTTCCCAAAAGATACAACTGACCGCAACAGGACATCGCCATTCGCTTTTACGGGCAACAAGTTTGAGTTTAGGATGGTTGGCTCGACGTTTTCTATTGCAGAGCCGAACATCGTGCTCAACACAGTTGCTGCAGAAGTATTGAGGCAATTCGCCGACCAGCTTGAGGAGTCGGAAGACTTCAACAGCGATTTGGCTGCGATTATAAAAAAGACTTATAGCGAACATAAAAGGATAATCTTTGATGGCAACAACTACTCTACTGAGTGGGTAGAGGAAGCTTTGGATCGAGGCTTGTCAAACTTGCACACAACCGTTGAAGCGCTGCCGGCATTCGTGTCTGAAAAGAGCATAGATGTCTTCACACGCCACAATGTTTTCACAAAAACAGAAATCCTCTCCAGATACGAGATACTAATGGAAAGCTATTGCAAGACAATCCATATTGAAGCGTTGACACTTGTAGACATGGTCAAAGCCCAAATTATCCCGGCTTGCATTGACTACCAGCTTGAACTTGGCAAACTGATGGAGCTGAAAAAATCTGTTGGAGGCAAGCTCAGTGTCTACCTGGAATTGCAGCTAATGGAGAACATTTCTTCCTTGTCTGAAGGCATGCTTGAAAAGCTCAACCAGTTGGAGGATGCTATATTAAATTCAAAAGATCCACGGGACACATTGGCGCAATCCAGGTTTTACCGCAATGAAATTTTGCTTGTGATGGAAGAGCTTAGATATTATGTCGATGAGTTGGAAACCTTGGTTGCCCGAAAGCACTGGCCGTTCCCGACTTACGCCCAAATACTTAACAGCATTATTTAATAATCACGTCGAGAATTCCCAACTTAATGCTGTTGGGCTATGTTGCTTTTCCTGCAAGCATTAAAGGCTCTGCGTGGATCTTGGTATCCAACCCAGGAGTTCGTGGAGTTGGTGTTTTCCCGCTGCAAATTCCAAAGATGCTTTCTTAACTCGATAGCACCTTTGGAATTTTTTAGTGTGCTGATGGCGATAATGCTCTTGGAATGCCAAGGTTAGCATCATTCCACGTTACAAAACCATTTTGAATACTTTGCGACCAATGAAAAATAATCCGGGAGTACTGTGAAAGCTAAAAACCGCATAACTATCGTAAAAACAGCGAGAATAAGCTGTAATTATCGCGAAGAAACTAAGCCAAAAACCCAGTTGCAATCGTTTAGCCGCTTGCGCTTCCAAATTGTTGCCGCTGAAGTTATCAACATGGATATATTTACCAGCCACAGCCACATATTCAACAGCTGTCCAAATTTGAAGTTACCGAGCGCTCCCTAATTATCCCTCATACATGACAGCAATTGTTCGAAATCTAGTGAAGCTAAATAGTTCTAAATATTACAATAATCTCCACAACCTCTTACTATTTTTTACAAGAGGCAAAACTGGCTGCAAAATTTTAGTGCTACAAGTTTGGATTTCAAGAATAAAAGTAAACTTGAAGCAAGTCGTCCGCTATTTTGCGGATATTATTGGGATTTAGTGTTGCAATTCACCTTTTGGGAACCTATTTTGTCTTGAAGTGTCAAGCCGTGTAAAATTGACAAAAGGGAGCATTTATTATACAATCGTAAAAAGGACTACTTAAGGAAAGTGGATACGGCTTTATGAAAAACAAGAGCTTGATATCTACAAAGGGCAAAAAGGAATCTAGTAAACCCAAGCCAGCACCTGAGAGATATACCATTGCGATAAAATTATCAATATTAGCAAGTCTTTTACCCAGTGCTTAGACTTAGTATTTACGGGTTTAGACTCTTGCTGTGGCAGCGGACAAGCTTTTTGTGAAATATTATAAACCCTGTCCATGTGGCTCATCACCATCTTTGTATTTTTTCCTTATCGGCTCAAGCCACAGCCTAAGGCTTTTTCAACAACTGCTCCGCTTCTTGTTGCTTGGGTTTTAAGGAGAAAATGACCTGCATAGCCATTTTCTTTGAGTATGCCTTTGCAGCCATTTTTGGCTTTTGGCTAGCAATTCAATGCGCTCCTGCCTGAAAGGCTGTACTGCCCTTTAGCCATAGTTGCTCTAGCCCCCATGGCTCCGCTTTGTTTCTGCCCGTCGTGTTTTTTTTTGCTAATTCTCCTTTGAACAAATCGTTAGCCAAAAATTACACGACAAATATCTAGGATTTACTGCATATTTTTTAAAATGAGAGGTCATAATCAATGAAACGAAGAAAATTAATACTGTTACTACTGGCAATGGTCTTGCTTATGTTTTCGATGTTGTCCGGTTGCGCCAAAAAAGAGCAAACCGCAGCAAATAAATGGGGTATAGACAAATTTGTGGTGGTGCAGCTGCCCCGTGATGGCAACCCGGAACTATACGCATACTGGAGATTTTTTGAAGACGCTCTGTCCGAAGTTATCGGTATACCGGTAGAGGAGATTATTGGCACAGATTACACCGCTTGTATCGAAGCCATGAGAACCGGGCATGCCCATTTGGCTGACTTCGGCCCCTTGGCTTATACTTTCGCCAGAGAAAGGGCGGACGCTGAAGCCCTGGTCAACTGGGGCGTGTGGGACGTGGAGGCGCAGGAGTACAACGTCGGGTTTTATGGCATGGTCATCGTCCGGGCAGATTCAGATATTTATACCTTTGATGATTTGGTCGGGCGCTCCTTTGCATTTACAGACCCCGCGTCGACCTCAGGCTATCTCGTTCCCGGCCATGAGCTTCTCACGTACTTCCATGCCAATGGATACCCAGACCTGACTTTCGACGAGCTGCAAACTAACGGAAAATTCTTTTCGGCGGCAACCTTCTCTGGCTCACACCAAAACTCGATCAATTCGGTATACCTCGGAGACATTGACGCAGCCGGTGTCGCCAATACAACATTTGAAAGCTTGGTAAGAAGAGGATTGGTTGAAGAATCAGAAATCCGTATAATCAGCAAGTCCCCGATGATACCCCAAGACCCCTACGCAATTAAAGGGACCCTTCCTCAAGAACTCAAAGACCTGGTTTTGCAATTCCTGCTGGATTTTGACGATCCCCGCTTTTTCGGCGGCTATGCCGGCGCACCATCTGATAAAGACCGTTTTCTAAGGGTCGAGGACAGCGCATACGATTATTTGCAAGAGTTGCGCGACACATACAACTTGTCTGAGTAATCAATCCACAGTATAAACTTTAATTGGTTACAAGCTTACTACTATATAAGATAAGGGGTATATGTTTTGATAAACAGCTCAATTTACAGTAATGATGCTATTCTCTCAGTAAAGGGCTTAAAAAAGTATTACGGCGCGACTAAAGCCGTAGACGATGTAGATTTCGACATTAAACCTGGAGAGATTGTCAGCATTATTGGACGCAGCGGCGCAGGAAAATCAACTGTCATGCGCTGCATCAACAGGCTCGTTCTACGGGATGAGGGAAGTATCACTTTCGAAGGGATGGAAATCACGAACAAAATGAGCCCTAAACAGCTTCGCGAGGCAAGGAGCAGGATAGGTTTCATTTTCCAAAACTATAATTTGGTATATAGGCTGACAGTATTCCAGAATGTGATGCATGGGCGGCTGGGGTATATGTCGACTTTGGACGGCGTTTTAGGCAGATACAGTGAAGAAGACAAAATGAAAGCCTACAACATTATAGAGACTCTCGGGTTGAATGAACAGCTTTACCAACGGGCCGCCGACTTGTCCGGAGGCCAAAAACAACGCGTGGCTATTGCAAGGGCGCTTATGCAAGAGCCATCCTTGCTCATGTGCGACGAGCCGATTGCTTCGCTTGATCCAGTCACCAGCCGGACGATAATGGAGCTTATCGTCAGCCAAGCTAGAGAGCGGGGTATTGCCTGTCTAATTAACCTGCACCAAGTGGATTTCGCGAAGGAATATTCCACCCGAATCATTGGGATGAGAGATGGAAAACTTGTTTTCGACGGCTCCAGCGCCATTCTAACCGATGATATGATTTCCTATATTTACAAAGGTGACGACAACAGGCTAGGCAATCAAAGCGTCGACATGCAAATCAGCAATAAGCCTGTAGAGGAGTACAATATTGTCTGACTATAAAACGATTCCAAAAAAAATAAAGGAGCAGCGGAAGTTTTATGCTATCACATTCACTGTCATAGCCTTGCTGTATATAATCGCAACGATTCAGACGAAGTTCAATCCCTTTGATTTCTTTTTTAAGATGGGCAACTTCTTTGATTTTTTGCTAAATGAGCTGCTGCCCCCAAATTTCGAGCTGTCAGGCGGTTTGGGCTTAATAAGCTTAGTGATGCAAAATATCGGAATGTCCATTATTCCCACTTTTTTTGGCGGGATTATTGCATTTTGCCTTAGCTTCCTGACCTCATATTCAACAGCTCCAAATAGGGTGATAGCCATAATACTAAGAGGCTTAGCTTCTTTTCAACGCAATCTACCCAGCGCGATTTGGCTGATGATTCTAGTTATGGCTTTCGGTATCGGAACAACAGTTGGTGTGCTCGCACTAACGATTAATACCATTGGCTATCTGCTCAGGGGGTTTGCTGATGTGCTTGATGAAGTGGGCAAAGAAAGCATGGAAGCTATCGATAGTGTAGGCGCCAGATATTTGCCGAAGCTGTTCCAGTGCGTAATCCCAGCCGCGCTGCCTGGTTTTATTTCTTGGCTGCTTTATGCTATCGAGATTAACATTTTATCCTCGACTGTCATCGGAGCAGTAGGCGGTGGCGGAATAGGCATGATTATGATGAGCCATTGGAAACTATTTCGATTTAGGACCTCATTTGGCATCATACTCGCGCTTGCGGTGACTGTAATTGTAGTTAACTCCCTCACGGACTATCTCAGGAAGAGGGTGATAAGGTGAAAACATCTGGCAATTCACAGTCAAATGCAGTTATCCGCCGCGGCAAGATAATGCTTCATAATCCTGCCTATACCCGCCCGCTTACGATATTTTTCCTTGCATTTACAGCAATAACAATTGTATGTTTGCTCTTCTTCCCTTTCGACTGGATGCAGATAGTAGGACGGGTGGGAAACCTTAAACAGGCGATTGCAAGAATGGGCGCCATCATCGCAGCAGATGCGCCTTTCGACAATTTCCAGCACACATTGCGTTCATTTTTTGAGAGCATATGGGTGGCGGTGCTTGCCACTATCTATAGCGCGATTTTTGGATTGGTTTTCGCTGTCCTTATGGCGAGGAATATCACGCCGCTGAAATTCATATCTCCTGTACTTGGCGCAGTTTTTACTTTGATAAGGTCGATACCATCTTTCATATGGGTACTCATGGTCTTAGTTAGCTTGGGCTTCGGACCCGCTCCTGGCATTACCGGCCTATGTATCGTTTCTACGGCGACTTTCGCTAGGCTTTTTTCCCACTCTTTTGAAGAGATTGGACCAGAGACACTGGAAGCCATCGCTTCAACAGGCGCGAATAGAACCAAAGTCTTTTTCGCTGTTGTATTGCCCTCGTCAATGACTTCTATAATTGCGTGGATGACAACAAGCTTAGAGGGGAACTTTCGGGCTTCTATGATGCTTGGCCTTGTGGGCGCCGGCGGGATAGGTTATGCGATTACAGCTGCTCTAGCTGCTTATCGATACGCAAAAGCCCTTGTTGCAATTGGCATCGTTATCGTGTTTACATTCGCTGTCGAAATTATATTTAATAAGATAAAGGAAAAGCTAAAGATCTAAAGAAAGCAGTTTTATACAGGATATTACGCCAAACCTAATAGCGCCTCTTGAAGGCTCACATGAAACCGCTGAATACATTAGGGGACCGAAAGACCCAAATGTTGCTTCTGATCGGTTTTTGGATAAAAATTGAAGGGGCTTGATGCCATAATCCTTTGCATAACACAGCTGGTTATGGCTTCAAACGTCCCTGCCCTGCCCCTATCTTACAGCTCCCTCCATAAACCGGAACCCCTGCCCAGTCTGGAGGCGCGTAGCTATTTCTGGCTCCGTGCCCTCTTCCCCATCAAGCTTGCCGTTAACAACCACCTCTGTGATTACAGCCTCAGAGCCTCATTTGCGCATCCAAAAGATGCTCTGCCATACCAAATCGCATGGAAGTATTGTGGAAGCGCAGGCCAAGTCAAATGCCGGCATCAACCTGCATTTCTATATCATCCCTGCCGAGGAACGCGAAAGCCGCCATAATAACTTGTTTGCCTGGCTCAGTGTATTTTTTCACATAGCCCCGCTCTTGCATCTGCGCCATGCCTTCGCTCAAAGCTTTTTCAAAACTATCTTTTTTTGCTTCCGGAGAAGTGTCCTGTTCTGCCTTCACATACTTGAATTCCATCACATATACTTTATCGCCAAGCTCAAGAACCGCGTCGATCCTGCCGCGGGATGTTGGTACTTCAACTTCAAAATCAAACCCCCGGAGGCTCAATACAGTGTAGAATATTGAATGATAGTAGGCCTCAAGCCCGACATGGAGATGGCAGGGTATCGATGCGAAGAGGGCTCTTAACAAACTCCAGCATATTTTGAAGATCGCCAGTTTTCAGCGATTCCTTTTTCTGCAAGTACGCGCTTTCCGTAAATGTTTCGCTTTGTTCCGTAAATTCGGCGACAACACCCAGGTGAAGCGCTTCTTCTACTTCGAAGTTTGGTATCTTCAGAAGGCAGGTTTCGTAACCGGTGTCGAATCTCTTTTCTTTTATGGTGAGGTAGCCGGATTGGTATAAAAGGGGCTCCGCCTCGATTTTCCTGATATCGGATTTGTCGAGCACCCTTTCGCTTATGACCAGGTTTTTTAGCGACAGGAAAGATTCCGGTTTGCTCTTGAGGAGGCTTATGAGGAACGATGGCGTCCCGCTTGAGAACCAATAACCAGCGAACCTCTCGTGCGAGAAAAAGCTTAGCAGCGAGAAAGGGTTAATCATGCGGGTCTGTCCATCCCAAGAGTATCCGTCATACCATGCCAGCACCTGGTCGCGTGTATTGCCATAATGCCTTAATTCCTCGAGGGTTGACAGATGCGCGATATGCTCCCCAAAGCAGCGGTCCAGATCCTCTACTTCGATTCCACAGAGGTTGGCGTATTTTTTGTCAATGTTATGTCCATCATGTTGTTCATTTCTGAAAATATGGATGATTTTGAGAATTTGGACACGCCTGTGACAAAGGCCATCCGGATGTGTGGATCCATTGATTTGAGTATGCCGTAGAAGCTCTTCAATACCTTCCTGTTTGCTTCTGAAGCATCTGGATTATCAAGGTGGTCCAAAATTGGTTTGTCGTATTCGTCTATAAGGACAACGACCCTTTGGCCGTGCTTAATATGCAGCTCTTCGATGAGGGTCTTGAATATGGCGGGGGGGGTCTTGTATTCAAAGCTAAAACCTTCGAGCCTCACCCGTTTCATTAATTCAATCGAAAGCTCGTTCTCAAGCGCTTCATCTGTCTTATTTGCTATGTTGCCCATGTCAATGCGGATTACAGGATGCTTTTCAAACCCATAGTCCGAGTTGTATATCCACAAGCCCTTAAATAGCTCCCGGTCGCCGCTGAAAGCCTCGGCTATTGCGTCAAGCAACAGCGACCTTCCGAACCGCCTGGGCCTCGAGAGAAAATAGTAACTGTGATCGTTGATAGGATTGTAAACGAACTGTGTCTTGTCAACATAGAGATAACCGTTTTCAATTATCTTTCGGAAGTTTTATATTCCAAGCGGCAATTTTTTATTCCGGCAATCCTCCCATATTGGATGTACTGCTGAAGAGGCATGGGTCTTCTAAAATCCTTCTTGACACTTTTGAAGGGGCCGAGTCTCGAGAGGCAGGCTTAGAGCCATTCCATGGAGCCTTATTGTTTCTCCACATAGATGCCTGCATCCGCCTCTCGCCTAAATGTATGTTCAAGTTGATTATACAATATTCACCTCCAAGCAAGGATTTTTTGAAAAAAATGAGGCTAGATTTCTTTGCTGCACTTGCTGGTTTTACATGGTTTCTGCCATATTCATAACACAATTTACATCAGAATCGATAAAACCGGTTGGCTTGGGCGATCCATACAGAAAAGCATGATTGCCTACAGAGGTGGAATTACTGGCTCGCACCCCATTACACCAGGAGCATCCGTTTCGTGGCGAGATTCGAAAAACGGCATTTACGAAAAGCTTAAGCGCTGTTTTGATTGTTAGTCGAATGTGGAGAAGTAAGTATTTACTGGACTTTTCAAGCGCATGATTATAGATTTGGGCAAAAAAACCGAAGCCGGGAATGATGATGAAATCAAGGGCTGATAGTGCTATGGCAAACATTGATACCATTGGCAGCGAATATCCATTGCTGGCATTATTCGAGGCCATCCCACCATTTATGTCGGTATTTCTCTATATCAGCATATAAAACTATCTCGCCAATGAGTGGCGTTATGATGAGAATACTAGAACCATCCGCCTGTTCAACCAGCAACTGGGGCGGGTCGAACCAATTATGGTTTGATATAACAAAAGCGCCCCAATGGACAGGCATGACCCATTTCGCATGGACATCCCCGGCCGCCATAAACGCTTGCTTTGGGTTCATATGGGACTGGGGCCACTGCACATTGTACTGGCCTGTATCTGATATAAATAAATCAATGGCGCCATACCTATTAAATATTTCGATAAATATATCCTCGTCGTAACCACAATCACCAGTAAAATATGAAGTGTATTTCCCGTCATTTAACACAAAGCCGCCCCACAAAGTCTGACCTGCCTTAAAAGGATTCCTGATAGCATAATGCAACGCCGGCACAAATGCGAACTGTACATCGTTTATATAGGCATCTTCCCACCATGCCATATTAGTGATCTTGCTTTCATCCACGCCCCAGCCCATTAAGTAAGCCTCAACGCCTAATGGAACCAAGTACTGCCCGACTTTCTCATCCATTTGCCTAATGCTGTTGTAGTCCAAGTGGTCGTAATGGCCATGCGATATTAGCACAACATCTATATTCGGAAGGCTTTCAATCGTTATCGGTATTTCTGAAAATCTTCTGGAGCCTACAAACGATACTGGGGAAGCGATATTGCTAAATATAGGATCAATGAGTATGTTCATCCCCCCTTTTTGAATTAGCAGGGAAGAATGCCCCAGCCAAGTAATGGTTGGTTCTGTTTCATTCGCTGGCGGAATGCTCTCACGCTTTATGACAGGGATTTGCCCTGTTGGCTGTACATGCTCGCCGCTCTTTTCGGACTGGTTGCCGCTCATCGTTCTGTACTCGTTCATATTGCGAAACCGGCCATCAACGCAATAAGGAGTGCGCTGTGCATACTCTGCCCGCATTGCTCTTGTGGGATATCGGCCAATGCTGGGATAAAAAGTGACAGACAAGAAAATGAGGGCGAAAATGATTAGTATAATTATAAATAGCCACATGATCACTTTCACTCCCCTCCTTGTTACCTTTCTGGTTGCCATAGTTGCTCTTTCTTTTTGGTAGTTTTTTATTTACGGTTGCGGGTATTCGTAAATTTGCCCCAAATTATTCCTCATAACAACCTTTTCATCATCTATAGAAACGATGTACTCAGGATTTATCGGGATTTTCCCTCCACCTCCCGGTGCGTCAATCACAAACTTTGGAATTGCAAATCCGGTAATGCTCCCTGTCAGATCCCCAATGATTTTAATGCCAGTTCTCACATCTGTCCTGAAGTGATGCAAGCCCACACTCATATCGCATTGGTAGAGGTAATAAGGCCGAACTCTTGCCTTGACAAGTCCAAGCATTAGAGCCTTTATTGTCTCGGTGTTATCATTTATGCCTTTAAGCAGCACGCTCTGGTTTCCCAATGGAATGCCTGCATCAACAATCTCGGCGCAAGCCTTGATCGACTCGCGGGTCAGTTCTGTGGGATGGTTAAAATGTGTGTTGATCCAGATAGGCTGGTATTTTTTCAACATGGATAGCAGGGCCGAGGTCACACGCATAGGCATAGTGACAGGAACCCTTGTGCCTATGCGGATGATCTCCACATGCTCAATCTCACGCAACTGTGAGAAAATTGTTTCTAACCGGTCATCAGAAAGCGTCAATGGATCACCGCCAGATACAAGCACATCACGGATTTCAGGTTTTTTCCTGATATACTCGATTGATTCGTTTATCTCCTCATCGCTTATCGGGTCATCTTCCTCACCCACAAGCCGCCTGCGGGTACAGTGGCGGCAGTACATAGAACAGCATTGAGTCACTAAAAAGAGCGCCCTGTCTGAATATCTGTGTACCATGTTCTTTACAGGGCTGGCGATGTCCTCATTGAGAGGGTCAGCCATATCCCAAGGGAAAGGCTGCGTTTCGTTTACTGACGGCACAGCCTGCGCCCGGATAGGGTCGTTTGGGTCATCTGGGTCGATCAACGAAGCGTAGTAAGGCGTCATCGCCATCCGAAACCTTTCAAGGCACACCGAAATATCCGCTTTCTCAGCTTCGGATAGGCCAATCACACAAGATAACCGGTCAGCATCCATAATACGGTTATTGTACTGCCAGTGCCAATCATTCCACTCTGGCGATTCTTCATTGACGCCAAACATTTCGAATATACGGCTATTTTCTCTATTCATCATTCTTACGCGAGGATACCCTTTCTTCATGCGGTAACATAGACTACTGCCAAGCGGGTGAGGAATCGCGCCTCCTATGTAGCCTTCCTCAAAGCCAATAGAGTATTGCTGTTTTCTATTAATTCAGCGCTGCATGGCAGCGCCAGTCAAGTCCACTTGCTCAAGGTTTGCGCGCACAGCACTCTCCCTGCCCGTCAGGGCTGTTTAACTATGCACTATAGAGCGAGGAGCTAGTGGAGTACCCCTTGGTTCTTATTTCTTAAGCAACGTGCCAGCCAAGGCTTAGGCTAGGCTATCCAACAAAGACCCGCTTCAACACCATAGAGCGTAAATGGAAGGTTATTGATTCTGTATCGCTTTATAGCACAATTCCGTATCGCTTGATAGCACATCTAAGCATAGCACAGATAAGGTCATCATAATTTATCCCGTTGTATTCCGCCATCATTGGAAAGTCGCTATAGCCCGGCGCCAACCCCGGAAGCGGATTTATCTCTATGAAAAATATACGCCCATCCTCGGATAGACGGAAATCGACTCTGGCAAAATCCAGGCAGCCGAGCGTTTTAAAGACAGTTTCAGCATCGCGTTTCATCTTAGCTATTAATTCCAAGGAAAGATCAGGCGGGCATTTATAGGAGATATAATCCCTGTAGTTCTTCTTGACTTCAAAGCTGTAAACCTTATATTGTCCTCTTAGCTTGTGGTAAATGATCTCCATTGGCTCAAAGACACGAATGTCAGGCCCATTCCCAATGATCCCCACCGTAAACTCTCTTCCATCAATGTATTGCTCCAACAGCAAACTGCCTGCGCAGTCCTGCGCTAACTGGTCCACAAGCTCTAATAATCGCGGCATATCTTCTGCCACGCAGTCGTCGGGAATGCCTTTGCTTGACCCCTCAGAGTTTGGCTTCACAAGCACTGGAAACGGCAGATCGCATGATAATTCAGGTCCCTGGTCTTGAATGACGAAAAAAGCAGGCGTTTCTACGCCGCAGCTTTGGACAATCCTTTTTGTCATAGCTTTGTCCAAAGCAACCGAAAGCGCAGCTGCATCCGAGCCTGTGTATGGAATCCCATAATATTCGAGTATAGCCGGGATCTGTGCCTCTCTGCTTCTGCCGGAGCGACCTTCCGTGATATTAAACACTAAACCAGGCGACGCTGTTTCCAGCTTGTGGGGAAATCCCTCGGTCGCCTCCAGTATGATTGTTTCAACTCCACAATTTCTCAGCGCGGCGCTTATCGCCTCGATCGTTTCCGGCTCGTCAAATTCAGCCTCGGCGTCAGTTGACCTGTCAGTTTTGATATTGCAGGCTATAGCCACTCGCAAAACATCAGATTTTTTCATGCCATGCCTCCGTTTCGATAATTCCGTCCCGGTTGCGAAATACTGCCGGATCATTCCTATAACTTGTCAAACGACCGTCGCTGCCAGCACTATAAAAACCGCCGGTCGACAGTCCGTAGCCTTTTGCGCCGGCTCCCATCAGGCTTAGAGCGCATTTTAATTCCTTCCAGCCCTCGTCCTCGCAATGCGTATCAAACGTCATCGGAACGAAGTTCAGGCATTCAAAAAGGCTTGCGGTGCTGTCATCATCCTCAACATCCCAATGAACCCAATTGCGGCCCATCATAATACAACCGGCAGATACCCCGAAAAACGGCTTGCCAGAGTTATGCAATTCAGCCAGAAATACGTCAAGGCCTGTTTTTCTTAGCGGCAAGATTCCATCCTCTACCTCTCCACCAGACAAGAATACAATATCCGCCTCAGACAGTATCTGCTTTGCCATTTGCGTGTCCGCGCCCTTGCTGGCAATCGGGACTAGGGTGACTTTTCCCGCGCCCGCCTTAAGCATCGGGCTTTTCATGAACTGGAAAAACACCTTGTTGTCGCCATTCGCCGTACCCACATAAGCAATCTTCGGATTCAGCTTTTCACTAGCATCAAGCACTGTGCGGAAATCCTGTTCCATCTGCTTCACATCCCGGGGGCGTCCCCCTGGTATCAAATATATGGGTCCCAAACTCATACAAACAGCCCTCCTTCGTCAAATTCAAAGTTTGCCTGCGTGCGCCTATATTTGCCCGCAGGTCCCGGAAGGATGTCAGCGACAATTTGGATGTCGAAATTGCCATCTCTGCCGTATACATTTTCCAGAGCAAAACGAAGCCCGGCTTGCGCAGCTATTCGGTCCGCTTTGGGGGATAGTGTCGCCTCAAGCAGATAATTGGTTTGGCTTCGTTGTTCCAAATGATAATCCCTGATGGCGTCAACTGCCGCGATATGGTCATCCAGCGCTTTCGTAGTGACCAGGCTTCCCCTCGTTGTAAACGTGGCATTGCCCACACGCCCCTCAATAGCCTCTGCGATCATCCCGTCCGAGCGCCCGCATCCACAAACCCCGTTAGCATGCAGCCTGACAAGATCGCCCACATCGAAGCGGATGATATGGTTCCAGGGATTATCGAATGTTGTGATAAAAACACAGCCTAGCTCAGGACCGCCATGTTCCGCCTTTAGAGGCTTAAAATCAATCCGGCAAAACTCCGTGTTTTGGTGCAATAACCCGTTCTCACATTGTTCCAAAACGAACCCTGTCTCTGTCGTGCCGTAAGAACTGACAAAAGCAGACGAAAAAACCTGCCGGATCGCCGCCAGATGGATGGCAGATGGAAACTCAAATGTGAACACGATGGCTTGTGGAGAAAACACCTCTGCTTCATTGTCAAGCGCCCAAAACGCCAATCTCGCAAGCAATGATGGGTTCGCCTCAAGGACGACTGGCTGATAAGAGTTCAATTCTTCGGCCATCCGCTTCAAATGGCGTGGTTGCCACTGCAAGACGCTTGTTTTCTCATTGAGGTAGAGTGTGTTGCCGAGGAGCCTGTGGGTCATTGGCAAATCTTCTTCGCAGTTAATTCCCACGTTCAGCGAACTTGCGAGCTTCGCTTGCTTCTGGGGATAATCCAGAGACGCCATATGCCGGTTCAGCTTCCACGAAGCGGCTTCTGACCTGTCCCACCAGTCTTGGTCCCATATGTTGACGACTTTCTCTGAAGTTGTCCCGCTGGTGAATGTGTACTCTATTTCTTCTTTTTCGAGGCCTTCGCTAAGATTTTTCCAATCAGGCATCAATCCTGAAGGAAAATGGGAACGCATGAGGTCCTTTGTAAGAATGGGGAGCGCATCAAAGCGCTCGTCAATTGTGGCTAACTGCCCTGGATCGAACCGCTTCCACTTTTTATACAAAGGGACATGCCCAAATGCTATATCCAACACAGCTTCGCATTTCTCCTGGTACCCATTGGAGTAATTGAATCTGTTTGCAAGTGTCATATTGACGCCTCCGAATTTATACTTGGTTTTTCATTCTCTCCCATGACTTGCTTGCGTTATCTTCTTTTCTCTGCGCGCGGGATCCAATGAAACAAGGTTGTATGAGTCGCCTATTTCGCTTTGTTTTGTGCCAAGTCTGCGAACGCTCATCAAGGGCAACTCCTTTTGTGCGCTAGCCAACGCGCCCAAATCTGTGTTGGCAGCCGGCGGTATGATTTCAACAACCTAAACCTTGAGCTGAAGGCAAGGCTGCTTTGGTTGCCCTGTAAACTAACGCCATAACAAGAGGCATGAACGCAATGCCGGATAAGGCATTGGCAATGACAGGGCTGCTCCAGCAATATCTTTGGCTCAATAAAATTATTGGCTATTTCGTTCCAAATACTTGTCAAGTCTAGATTATCTATCGTCTGGAAAATTTATTCACTGCTGGATACCGGCATTATCAACAAGCACGTACAAGTTGGGAAGTTGGCATATGGCCTATTCATCATGTGTTATGCACCGGTTTTCACCGCCAACCTTTGGATGAAGCTGAGGATATTTTCCCTTCGCAGCAGCCAATTTACCATCTCGCAGCATGCAAATGGCTGTTTCATTTCCTTTATGCAAAAATCGCTCCGCCATTGCAAAGCCTATACCCTTTTAGCCACTTGCCACCAGGATCGTGTTATTCGTCAAATTCATCGGGGCTGCCTCCCTCCCCAAAATATATATCGTGTCTACACTTTTAATTTTTCTCGGCCTGGTCTCTATAACGATTATAATAAGCAAAGCCCACAATGTCACGTCTATTTACAAATACTTCCCAGTGTTCGCAACAGGATATTCTGCGTCCAGAGATGGCCGGAACGTCTTATATGTTTGGTGTTTAGCTCTGGCAAATAGTAAGCGGCAGTTTGGTCATTATATATATAAAATCTGGACTAAACCGCTGGCGCGGCAGGCAGTCGCCGGACTATCATACATAAAATATATGCTGGTTGAATGATCACGAACTGAAACATCTCCTAAAACACACTATGTGGAAAATCCAGCGCCCAACAAAGATTTTTAGGTGATGATTATGTTAACCATGTGAAACGCCCTCACTTGGCAGAAAGCAGACATGCAATTAAGAAGGTTGTCCGCAAACACGCTAGAGCCTTGCAATAGGAACCAAAGTGTTTTCGGACACTGCGGCAAGCCCATCGAAGAATTGTCAGAAATCAATGTGCGCCAGTTCTTTGGGCACCTGCAATTGAAAGATGGCTGTGCCCAAGCTAATTGCTATAGCGCGGCAATCCAGTTCTTCTTTGTAGCGGCTTTGAACCGCACAATGAATTGCTTGCAGATCCCAAGGATGAAAGCACTTTAAGCGTTCCCGCAGTTATTAAGCAAGGAGGAGACATCCCTGTTGGCCTCAAATGCCCGAGAAACACAGAGCACAAGGCTCTTATGCTTTTGGCAAATGGCTCTGGGCTTCGGGCGGGCGAGATTGGCTGCCTAAAATGCAAGAGGGGAAACTATCTATTCATGTTTGGCTTACCGCAAGAGACTCTTTGATTGTGTAGTTACGGAAGCTCGTGGAGCTGACTTGTTGCTATCTATGGCCACGTGCGGATTCAAAAATAGGTTACGCCAAATGGATACCCAAGTTCAGTTTCTCCTGGTCTTATGCCGGTTTTTCATATCCCTCAAGCAAATCCATAAATTCTTTGCCTGTGATGTTTTCTTTTTCAAGCAGATATCCAGCGATTATATCCAATACCCCGCGATTGCTGTTTATCAAGCTGGACGCTTGTCGCTGGCAGGATATCAAAATCTGGCGGGCTTCATTGTCAATCATTACTTCCGTCTCTTCTGAGCAATTCCGGATACTTCCACCGTCCAAATAACGGTTTTGAATGCTCTCCAAGCTCATAGGGCCTACTTTCTCACCCATTCCATACTGGGCAACCATACTTCGGGCAAGCGCAGTGGCGCGTTCTAGATCATTGGCCGCGCCAGTTGTGACCGTTCCGAACTTCTCGATTTCTGCAGCCCGCCCACCCATCAAGGTAGTGATCTGTGCTAAAAGCTCATCCTTTGTGAGCAAATACCGCTCTTCCTCGGGCATATTCATGGTATAGCCGAGGCTGCCCATGGTCCGTGGCACAATAGTTATTTTTTGCACTTGCTGGCTGTGTTTTTGCAGGGCGCTGACCAAGGCGTGGCCGACTTCATGGTATGCGACCATGCTTCGCTCTTTCGCGTTCATTATACGGTCTTTCTTTTCTTTTCCGGCTATGACTACTTCGACCGCTTCCATCAAGTCACTCTGGTTTACCGTTTTGCGGCCATTTTTGACTGCAAGCAGCGCGCCTTCATTTATCATATTAGCAAGATCGGCTCCCGTCGCACCAGGTGTGGCAAGTGCAATTTCATACAGGTTCACATCGCTGCCAATCTTTACGTTGTTTGCGTGCACTTCAAGGATGGCTTCACGCCCGATTAAATCAGGTTTCTCCACAATAACACGCCGGTCAAAACGCCCTGGCCTAAGCAACGCCTTATCTAGTATTTCAGGGCGGTTGGTGGCGGCGATCACCACAATGCCCATTGTGCTTGAAAACCCGTCCATTTCAGATAGAAGCTGGTTGAGTGTCTGCTCGCGCTCGTCATTGCTTCCTAAATGGTTATCCCGGCTTTTGCCGATGGCATCGATTTCATCAATAAAGATAATACTAGGCGCATTTTTCTTGGCTTGCTCAAACATGTCACGAACACGCGAAGCGCCTACGCCCACAAACATTTCAACGAACTCGCTGCCTGATATCGAGTAGAAGGGAACGCCAGCTTCGCCGGCCAGCGCTTTGGCAAGCAATGTCTTGCCGGTTCCAGGTGGTCCGACAAGCAATGCGCCTTTTGGCTGCTTTGCCCCAATTTCCTGATACTTCAAAGGATTTTTTAGATAGTCTACGAGTTCTGAAAGGCTTTCTTTCGCTTCATCTTGTCCGGCGACATCTGGAAATCCTACACCAGTGCTTTGCTCAAATACGTATTCCCTCGCTTTGCTTCTTCCTATTCCCGCCATTCCGCCCATGCTGCCGCCCTGCTGCCCCATCCTCCCCCCTACCTTGCGGTTAGAAAAGGCAAGGAACAAGTTTATGAGCAGAACAGGGGCTATCCAACTGAGGATGGTCCCGGGGCTTAGAGAGTTTGAGCGGAGCTTGTAAAAATCAACATTGTTGCTATTCAACCGCTCCACCAAAGTTGGATCCTCGATTCTTATGGCAATATAAGCATTGTCCGGTGTCAACTCAGATTGCTGGCTGCTGTTTGGATTGCGTCCATTGGGATATAGGATGCGTTCCACTGTGGCAAGATCGGCATCCTTTTTCAAAGCAATTTGCACAGCCTCGCCTCCGACTTGGACCTTGCCCACATTTCCACTTTCAACCAGCCGTATAAATTGGCTGTACTCGATTACTATTTTGCTCTCTGACATTGTTGGATAAAGAAAGATATAGAATAAAACCGCCAAAACCACTACCAGGATAAAATAAGCAACTGAAAAACCCCAAGGCGGCCTCCAGGTTGGGATATTGTTTGGATTTCCAGAACTGTCATTTTGACCTGGCTGGTGCCGGTTGGCTCGGTTTAAATCTTTGTTGGTATCATCAGCATTATTCTTTTGATCCATTTTTCCCCCTAAACTCTATTCAAAAAACCGATTCATTGCTCTAAGCAAGCTGCTATTTAAATGGCTCCCTATGGACATCGCATTTCAACTCCCTGCCCTCTCCAATTATCCTCTGCTGGCAGCTTGCGCAACCATGTCTTCAAAGGACGATTGTATGCCCCTCAGAAGCGGGCGCACGCTGTTTACAGGATCAAAACAGGATCCAATCAGGATATCTACCGCGCCGTCATCGACAGTTAATGAAATGTCGATCTCGCCACTGCGTTCTTTCTACTCGTTTGTAGGCAATAGAATGGATGTGTTCTTTGCCAAGCTGGCGCAACTCGATAGCTTCATCGACACGGCTGATAAACCCGCGCTTCAATTCTTATGTGTATTTCTTTGGCTGGCTGGATGCCATCCCCGCCCTCTTCAGCTTCGGCAAACCCCAACGCGGCCTTCCAGTGATTACGCGGGAGCCAAGATCAATATCGCTCCTAGCGTTTTTGCGGCAGCTTATTGTCACACAAAAAAACTGCCTAGCCTTGCCAATTTACCTCTACCCTATTTTACCATTTATCTGTGAGACAAGTCCCAAATAAGCTAATTTTCTGCCAAGAAAGGGGAGTTTATGGGCATTGTAAATAAGTTTTTACTCTCGAAATTGCGCTGTGTATTAAAATAGCTTGTTGATGCAACTAGATCCAGCTGGATGCTGTGCTACTTGAATATTTGGCTGACACTGGCAACAAAGGGTGAATGGCCGCATGTGCTCCCGTTATTAAAAAGCTGCAAATATCTCCTGCACTGACGTATTGAATAAGCAACTCTGAACCATAGGGCCCAGCTCCTTCTTTTTTGTTATAAATTGATGCAGAAATTCCAAGCCCGACCATACGGTCGCCTGGAGAACAACAATACCTGCCTACGTCATGAGTATAATCTATTTCACCGCTGTGGAGCGAAACGAGTTGTGCATAATTTGTTGGTGTATGGGGCAAAAGCATGGCTATGCCAAACTGGAAATACGAGTCCACAAATCTGCAAGATCTGGCAGCTATGCAGGCGGCTATCCACCAGATCTTCTTTACGGTACCTGCAGGTTTTCCTTGACTTTCTGGCTTCATCGCTATACTATTTATCTCAGAGCCCTCAAGGCTAATTGGCTTAAGCAATCCAAGGGAAAAATAAATGGATTGTCAATAGAGAGGAGAACTACGGGTGCGCCCCGATTTTACCAGGAGCATCCGTTTCGTGGCAAGATTTGAACAACGACATTTACGAGAAGCTTACCCGGCTCCAACGTTTGCTGCACAAACAGCAAGTCCGCATCCATGCAAAGGAAGGTCCAATGGCGCTGACAACCCGCGGGCAAGGGCGGATTCTTGCTTTCTTGAAACTGCAAGACGGGATCAGCACCAAAGAACTCTCCTACTTGTTAAGCATGAGGGTTTCATCACTGAACGAGCTCCTCGCTAAACTTGAGAGAAGCGGGCATGTGCAAAGGGAGCCCTCACCCAAAGACAAGCGGGTAATGCTTGTAAAGCTGACAGAAAAGGGCAGAACCGAAGAAGAACATGACAGCGTCGATATCAGCGGGATTTTTGACTGCTTGTCAGCAGATGAAAAGGAAGTCTTTTCCGACCATCTAGAGCGGATAATTAGCGCAATTGGCGAGCAGATCGGATTCAGCGCTGGCGATTTAGAGCGAACACGCGAAACCTACGGCTATTATAGCGAAATTGCCCATCAACACCTTGGCCAGCCTAGGGAAACAGATAAGGAAATCCGGCACAGTTTTAGCCCAAGAAAAGGGGTGCAAACCCATGAGGATGATAATGATGGCTCTAAAGGCCACTAAGCGGCCCAAGCTGCCTAGAATCTGAAAATAATTCTACGGTACTTGTTGACAATACAACAGGTACCGTATATAATCTTATCAAACGGTACCTGTTAATAATTTAATAAGGAGGAATAACTTATGGATAACAATCAGATATATGAGAAAATGACATTGTTCCAATCATTGTTGCGCCAACAAGCAAGGCAGCAACACCAAAAGAGTGTGTCGGCTTGGAGCCAAGAAAGGATTCTTGCTGTATTGAAGCTTCAAAGCGAAATCAGTGTTTCAGATTTGAGTTACCTGCTCGGCATGAGGAATCGTTTGCTTATGCGGTTGCTTTCAAAACTTGAAGAAGGCGGCTATGTCACACTTGCAAAAGAGCCAGAGGAAGATTTCGCAAAGATTGTGGCAATAACAGAGAAAGGCATCCAGGCCCAAGGCCTTCTTGATGACAGCAAAAGCACAGTTTTCGATTGTTTGTCAGATGAAGAGAAGGAAGCCTTCACTGGATTATTCGAGCGCATGCTTGAAGATTTAGGCAAAAAAACCGAAACCAGCAACGAAGATGAAACTCACGGCCAATGGCGCCATGGAAAGTATAATCGACGCAACTGGGATAGGGGCCATGGCAAACGCGGCTACTACGGGCATGGCTATCACCATGGAAGAAGCATACGCCATTGGGTCGATGTTGAGACACCTGAAGTGGAAACCCAAGAAGACGCCCCGGACAATAAGCAAAACAATTAGTACGCAGCTTTCAAGGGGCTGTCGCAAAAGTCCCTTTTTAGGAAAAACTACGAAAGGCCTTTTGGTGGCAAGAATTGCCATCCAGAAGGCCTTTCACATTAGTATTGTACATTTAAGCATATTCTACATGACAGCAT
>WRIE01000009.1 GCA_009782875.1 Eubacteriaceae bacterium
GAGTCTTGCGGCGAGACTCGTGATTGGTGTTCGTGCTCATCTTCATCATTCCTTTAACTATTCTTTCAGATGATGAAATTATATATTATTTAGCACCACTGTGCAAGTTAGGATTTATAAGAAAAGCCAAGCAAATTCTTGATCGTGTAGTTCTTGGATTCTCAAACTCGAAAGCTTGTTTTGAGGCATATTTGTGGCAAAAGGCAAGGCATCTTCACGATCTGAAGATGCCTTTGAATATTCCTATGACATTAATGCCGCCCATGATTGTCCCGATGCTCGCGCCCAAATTCGCTAGGAAAATGACCAAGATCACCCTGGTCACCTTGTTTTTCCACAGCCCGCTAATTTTGTCCAAGTCGTCTGACAGGGATTCGAAATCCCCTACTGTGGGCTTTCTCATCTTTGCCTCCACCAGCCCTGAAAACCATCCGACTGCAAGCAAGGGGTGGATAGTGGTCAATGGGGCCATTAGCAGAGAAGTGGCAATTGATGCAGGATGGCCGCCGGCAAGGATCGTTCCGATTGCCGCCAAGATGCCAGTAGTCATAGTCCAAGTTTTTATCTGCTCAAAGCCTGCGCCTGAATCCATAAACAGTGTCGCAATGATAATTGCCACTATAGCGACCGGGATTATCCATCCAGCCGCTTTGCTGGCTTTTGACGCGGTTTTTAAAGTTTCCAATTGGGACTTGTCCACATTCTTGCCGAAGCTTGCTAGCAATCCATCCATATGGGCTGCCCCTACAATAGCAACAACCGACTCTCCCTCTGCTTGCTCGATGCTGGCGGCCAGGTACATATCCCTCTCGTCTACCAAGTATTTCTTTACAGCCGGAAACTCGTTTGCCAGTTCGCCAAGGGCTGAGCTTAGCATGTCTTTGCCCATCAGCTCTGACAAGTCCTCCTCTGTGATCTCTTCGTCATCAAGGAAGCTTAATAGGCCAGAGTAGATAAGTTTATACTTCTCCGTTACGCCCATATTCTGCCAGATACGCATGAATGTTGTTCTAATGCTTCTATCTATGCCAATAAGCTTTGCGCCAACCTGCTCTGCCGCTGAAATGCTTTCAATCATTTCTTGGCCGGCTTCAATTCCAAATGAGCTTGCCAGCCTTTTTTGGTACGAGGACAGCAGTATAGTCGCAAGCATATACGTAGTCCGCTTTTGGCGGATTACATCTGTAATATTCGTATTCTTCCATGCATCAGGGTTTTGGATGCTGGCAATCCGCTCTTCGTCAAGCTCGATGCACACAGTGTCTGGATTGGTTGACAATATCAGCTCTTTTGCCTCCATCGCGCTGTCCTTTGACACATGGGCGGTGCCCAAAATCCTTACTGTTTTGCCGGGCAATTGGATTGTAGTATGGTTTTCTGCCATTTTGTGTTTAGCTGCAGCCAGTCGTTGTGCCGCAATCCTTGCATACTTTGCATGTCCCGTTTTTAAACATGTAGCTGGAGTTGCAATTTGGGCACACTTCGCCGTATAGCCTTTCATAATTCTCATCGCTATTCAACAAATTATCCTTCTTTTCAATCGGCAAGTCAATGGAAGGGGCGGAATTGTTGGAAATTTGGGCATCCATTGTCTCAAAATGCACTGGGGCTACTTGGCATCTGGAAAAGTCGCCTAGCTCAATTTCCACTATTTTGCTTAGCAAGTCGGCAATCGAGGATGCGCTCCTTATATATGGATGGCGTGAGACAAAGCCGCTTGGCTCAAATTGCTGCCCTCTCAAAAGCCTTGCTATCTCTTTTGGCGGGACATTGTATTGGAGCATGTTCGAGATTGCTTTTGACAATGAAGCCAATAAACCTTTGACCACCGTGCCTTCTTTGTCAGTGGATACAAACACTTCCGCCATTTTGCCGTTTGGATAGAAACCAATTGTGACATATAGCTCTATATCACCTATTTTTGCCGAATGGGTCCTGGATGTCCTCATGCCCTCAGGCCTAATCCTTTCTGGCACTTTATTGCGGCAGTTTTCAGCAAATTCCAAAAGCTCGCTATAGGAAAGGGCTGTTAGGTCGGCTTCGTCCCGCGCAGACCCTGCCCCGCTGACCAATGGCTGGGCAGCTTTGCAGCCGTCCCGATAAATCGATATCGCTTTGACTCCTGTCAAATATGCCAATTTGTATATTTCTGAGATGTCTTGGGCTGAAGCTGAATTAGGCATATTCACAGTCTTTGACACAGACCCGCTAATCATAGGCGTGATAGCCGCCACCATAAGCACATGCCCTTCGGGGGATATCTCATTTGCGCAGCTAAAAACATTTTTGTGTTCCGGCTTTAAGTAAGGGCAGTCAACCAAGGAGTAGTTCACATACCCTCCAGATTTGTCTTGCTCCAGAAGGTATTCCCGCACACTAGCAACTTCGCTCTCGCCATAGCCCAGATTGCGCATGGCGTCATCTATAAGGGGGTTGACAATTTCCATGGACCCGCCTCCGGCCAAGGTTTTGTAAACCCTGTGGGAATAGAAAGGCTCTACTGATGTGGCATTGCAATCCATGGCAAAGGATATTGTGCCTGTGGGGGCGATCAAGCTGACTTGGGCATTGCGGATGCCATATGAGCCCGCTTTCGCTATAGCGCCTCCCCACTCGCTTTTGGCAGCCAGCGCCAAGACTTCTTGGCCGGCGTCGGCCAGCAGCGCCCCGTCAAGGCAGAAAGGTTTGTAATCCAGCCCCTCAAAACTGTCCCCTAAATACCCTGCGCACCTTGCATGGTTTCGCAGGACTCTCTCAATATATGGTTTATTGTATTCGTAGGCGGAAAATGGCGATGTTTTCTTTGCCATCAGTGATGATACAAAATACGAGCGCGCAGTCATTATCGAGCAAATTGCGGCAATGATGTTGCGCCCTTGCTCGCTTTCGTATCCAAACCCCAAGCTGAGGAGCAAAGAGGCGGCATCTGCAATGCCCAAGCCTGTAGCCCTGTACTCGTAGGTTTTTCTGGCAATATCAGCAGTCGGGTACTGGCCCATAAGAATCGAAGCTTCCAATACCAGCTGGCACAAGGTTACGACATGCAGGAAGTCATCAATTTCAAACTGTGAGCCTTCCAGGAATCGAAATACATTTATCGAAGCCAAATTGCATGAGGAATCGTCCAAAAATGCATACTCGCTGCATGGGTTTGTTGAATTGAGCCTGTTATGCTTCGCTCCATACTCCCCGTCTGAGCCTGCAGGGCATGTATGCCATGCGTTGTACAAATCGTCAAATTGAAGCCCTGGATCTGCGCACGCCCAAGCCGACTCGCAGATCTTCTCCCACAAACCGGCAATAGGAACCTCCCTGTTGACAGTGTTGTCGATCCTGCCGAGCAGCTCAATAGTTGAATCCGGATTTCTGTTCAGGGACATGACAGACTCCATGAAATGCTTGTCCACCCTCACAGAGTTGTTTCCATTTTGCCCGCTGACAGTCAAATACGCCTCCCCGTCCATTCCGGTGTCATAGCCCATTTTCGCCAACGCCCTTACTTTGTCTTCCTCGCGGGCTTTCCAAGTGATGAAATCCTCGATTTCTGGATGGTCTATATCCAGTATGACCATTTTTGCCGCGCGCCTGGTAGTGCCTCCGGATTTGATTGCGCCAGCATTACGGTCGAGCCCTTTAAGAAAACTCATAACCCCGCTTGACACGCCTCCGCTGGAGAGCCTTTCGTTTACAGCCCTTAGAGTCGAAAAATTAGTTCCGACACCAGACCCGCCCTTGAACAGCTTGGTCTCGGTGACGTAAGTGTCGCTGATTGAGTGGGGTCCAACCAGCGAATCCTCGATTGACAGGATAAAACAAGCTGACGCTTGGGTGCGTGTATACCTGTCAAGGCTGGGCACGACTTCGCCTAATTCCTCGTTGAAATAGAACAGCCCGTCATCATCCCCGGCTATGCCGTAATTGCGTTTTATGCCCGTATTGAACCATTGGGGAGAATTTGGCGCCCACATTTGCGCCAAAAGCGCGTAGACGGCCTCGTCGTAGAAAACCTGCCATTGCTCTTGGCTGATTATGCCGCCATCCAGAAGAGAATCAGCCCAAAATCCAACCATGCGGTCAGCGACTTGCTTTATGCTGTCCTCATTTGAATTGTCCGGACCGACACCAGCTTTCCTGAAGTACTTGGACGCTACGATATTGCACGCATTTTTTGAGTAATCGACAGGAAACTCCAAACCACGCATATCCACAATGGCTTCTCCTGTCTTCCTGTCGATGATAATTGCATCGACTTTTTTATATTCGAACAAGTCATACACAGTTTTTTTGCTGTCTGCTGACAGTTCTTTGGTAAAACGCCGGACAAGCAGGTCATCTAAAAAATCAACCATTGAAATCCCTTTCATAATACAACATATTGCGATATATATCTATGTAACAACAATATGTAGTGTAACAGAAGCAATATGACCTGTCAATGGATATTAAAATTTTAAATATTTTGATATGTCAATCATAAAGTGGAATCCTCGTATATAATATTTTATATGCTAAACGGCATTTTCTCTGGAGCTGCAGACAAAATGCGATCTACTCAAATATGTGTAAAGTAAGGAGAAATACAAATGTGCGGCATAGTAGGTTATGTAGGTTATCAAGATGCGACTGACATTTTGTTAAATGGGTTAGCAAAACTTGACTATAGAGGGTACGATTCCGCAGGAATCGCGCTCGTTCATAATAACCAGATAAAAATCGACAAATATAAAGGAAAACTAGAGGTTCTCGCAGGACACCTTGAAGGGGAAAACCGTCCCGGCAAAACGGGGATCGGCCATACAAGATGGGCAACCCATGGCAAACCATCGGACGCCAATGCCCATCCGCACCCCAGCGAAGATATGTCTATAGCGGTAGTCCATAATGGCATAGTTGAAAACTACAAGTCCCTAAAAAATGAGCTCATTGAAAACGGGGTCACTTTTGCCTCTGAGACAGACACCGAAGTAATCTCCCACTTGGTTCGGTCTTATTTTGATGGCAATAATATACTTGAAGCTGTTTCGAAAACCGTCAAGCGGCTAAAAGGGGCGTATGCCCTATGCATCTGCGCAGCAAACGAGCCTGGCAAAATTGTCGCTGTAAAAAAAGACAACCCGCTCATTATTGGCATCGGTGAAAATGAGAATTTCGTCGCATCGGATGTCCCTGCCATTATCGAGCACACCCGCCAAATATACACCCTTTCACAAGGGACAATAGCCCTTGTGACTGCCGATAGCGTCGAGTTATTTGACGAGGATTTAAACCCGATCACAGCCCAGGTTGAACAGGTCACATGGTCTGCAGAGGCTGCCACTAAAGCAGGATATGAGCATTTTATGCTCAAGGAGATTTATGAGCAGCCGGATGCTTTACAAAACACCTTTGGATCCATTCTCGATGGGGAAGCAATTGAATTCGAGGACTTTCCTCTTGATAAAGAATTGCTTTCAGGTATTTCAAGAATCTATATGGCTGCATGTGGCACTGCGTATTATGCTGCTAGCTATGGCAAGCAGATTATTGAAAAGATAGCCCGCATCCCTGTGGAAATCGATGTAGCAAGCGAGTTCAGGTATAAAAATCCAATTATCAGCGAAGATACCCTATTTGTGGCTGTCAGCCAATCTGGGGAAACTGCCGACACTTTGGAGAGCTTGAGGCTGGCTACCACAAGCGGGGCGAAGGTTTTGTCAATAACAAACGTTATCGGAAGCGCTATCGACAGGGAGACCAGATATGCCATACATACCAATGCCGGACCGGAAATTGCTGTCGCATCTACGAAAGCATTCACCACCCAAGTAATCTGCCTTTATTTGCTGGCAATCGAGCTAGCCAGGTTGAGTGGCAAGTTGACTCCAGAGGAATATAAGGGATACAGGAAAGCAGCTTTTGATGCGCCTGAATATGCGAAATCAGCAATTACCCAAAATGATGCGATCAAAGAGATTGCTTTGAAGATAGCAGAAGCCCAAAGCGTCTTCTTCATCGGCCGCGGTGTTGACTTTTGCTGTGCACAGGAAGGCTCCCTGAAGCTGAAGGAACTGTCATACATTCACGCAGAGGCATACCAAAGCGGGGAGCTTAAACACGGGCCCATTGCCCTTTTGCAGGATGGATCCCCAGTAATCGCTGTGTGCACGCAGTCGACCGAGCTTTTTGACAAGACACTAAACAACATTAAAGAAGTCAAGGCTCGTGGTGCTTACGTTTTCGCGATAGCTAAGAAACACATGGAAAGCGAAATCATTGATGAAGTTGATGATTTGCTGCTTATTGACGATGGCCCAGACGAGCTTTCGCTGATCCCGGCAGCTATAGCTTTGCAGCTGCTTGCATACCACACAGCGGTTGCGCTGGAAAGGGATGTCGACAAACCGAGGAACTTGGCAAAATCAGTGACAGTAGAGTAGGAGATCCTTGAGGATAAGCCATAAAACAGGCATCATCCCGCGCAGCACCTCGCATCTACGAGGAGCACAAAACGGGATGGTTTTTTAAAGCTGCCGCCTGTAATCACCCCTGCATACGCAGGGCATACCAAAAACGAAAAAAAGAATTCATAACCCATCCGGAATCACCCCCGCATACGCGGGGCATACAACTGCGCCACATTCGGAAACTTGGTTGTGCCGGGATCACCCCCGCATACGCGGGGCATACACTGCTTAATGCGATACCGCTTTCCAGTCTTTGGGATCACCCCCGCATACGCGGGGCATACATCACTTCCACAAAGCCGCCAGCGTCAGGATGGGGATCACCCCCGCATACGCGGGGCATACTCCAACGTAAAACTCCATGCATTCGCCGCTGGGGGATCACCCCCGCATACGCGGGGCATACATATCTGAAGTCACGCCCGGAACGCTGACAGCGGGATCACCCCCGCATACGCGGGGCATACTGCCAGTATTGGAGTCGCGTCAGGATCCAGCTGGGATCACCCCCGCATACGCGGGGCATACAACTACATCGAGTTTTTGCCATTCGAGAGCCAGGGATCACCCCCGCATACGCGGGGCATACCGCATTTTGTCCGGCTGCTCGATAGCCACCGGGGGATCACCCCCGCATACGCGGGGCATACGCTATGTGAGCAAGAAACACAGCGCGGGCAAGGGGATCACCCCCGCATACGCGGGGCATACCCTGGCAGAATGTGCCAATAATATTCGACACAGGGATCACCCCCGCATACGCGGGGCATACTTCCTGCTCCGGCAGGTAGACTCCCAAATTGAGGGATCACCCCCGCATACGCGGGGCATACCCCCACAACCATGTCAACCTTGCCCGCGCTGTGGGATCACCCCCGCATACGCGGGGCATACTGCGTATAAACCGCATCCTCTGTCATCACATGGGGATCACCCCCGCATACGCGGGGCATACTCCAAAAAGGTATGGATCAAGGGTTTTATGCTGGGATCACCCCCGCATACGCGGGGCATACAGCCTACATCTTGATACTAGGACAGCCAAGTGGGGATCACCCCCGCATACGCGGGGCATACATCAATTGTAGAAGGCGAACCAGTACCAGACAGGGATCACCCCCGCATACGCGGGGCATACATCAATTGTAGAAGGCGAACCAGTACCAGACAGGGATCACCCCCGCATACGCGGGGCATACCCCTCCAGCTTTCCGCCGACTCTGGCGGGGCAGGGATCACCCCCGCATACGCGGGGCATACAGCATATAGCGCATTTATTTGAGCGGCCGTTGGGGATCACCCCCGCATACGCGGGGCATACAACAAAGCGATAATAAACGCAGAACCATTAGAGGGATCACCCCCGCATACGCGGGGCATACGCAAGCAAGCAATGAGATGCCCCACTGCGTTAGGGATCACCCCCGCATACGCGGGGCATACTGCCCCATTCACTTAATCAGCTTCCTTAGCGAGGATCACCCCCGCATACGCGGGGCATACCCGGGATTGCGCAGCAAGAGACTGCGGCTGTAGGGATCACCCCCGCATACGCGGGGCATACAGCTCTGGCTGAACTTGGAACATGCCTGCTATGGGATCACCCCCGCATACGCGGGGCATACTCAACTCTACGATATCATGCCGGATCACTGCCAGGATCACCCCCGCATACGCGGGGCATACGCTTAATTGCTGCTTCTAAAGATGGCAATAAGGGGATCACCCCCGCATACGCGGGGCATACACAGCCACATGACGTGGATTTACCACTGACTAAGGATCACCCCCGCATACGCGGGGCATACGATGATAGATACTCATACTATTCAGGCACGACGGGATCACCCCCGCATACGCGGGGCATACCATCATCAGGAGGCCAGGGGGCTAGGAGGAAAGGGATCACCCCCGCATACGCGGGGCATACAAAATTGTCAATTTTGCCCATACAGAGCACATGGGATCACCCCCGCATACGCGGGGCATACGGCCCCCTCCATGACTCCAGAAAGGCCAAGAAGGGATCACCCCCGCATACGCGGGGCATACGAAGCTAATATATTTGAATCACACCATTTGAGGGGATCACCCCCGCATACGCGGGGCATACTCCTGCTTGGCTAATGCGATTAGGCTTGCCAAGGGATCACCCCCGCATACGCGGGGCATACTTCTGATTCTAGCTCTAGCTTTGATACGGCCTGGGATCACCCCCGCATACGCGGGGCATACGCTGGCAAAGTATAGCCATGCCCCCGCCTAGCGGGATCACCCCCGCATACGCGGGGCATACCAGCATAAGTCACTTGTAGTACAATGTAGACAGGGATCACCCCCGCATACGCGGGGCATACGCAAAGCGTTTTTGCGCTAAAAAAAATGGAGAGGGATCACCCCCGCATACGCGGGGCATACGTCCCGGAAGGGGAGCCGACTAAGCGCCGCCTGGGATCACCCCCGCATACGCGGGGCATACTGGAAATTGGAAATTAGGAATTGCGAATGTGTGGGATCACCCCCGCATACGCGGGGCATACTGAAGCCTTCCGCTCCAGCATTCGGGTTGTCTGGGATCACCCCCGCATACGCGGGGCATACTCGCCGATGTTGGCAGAAGCCCCAACGCCATGGGGATCACCCCCGCATACGCGGGGCATACCACACCGTTTTATAATATGCGCAAAAACTATAGGGATCACCCCCGCATACGCGGGGCATACAGGGAATTTGACTATGAAGGGGCTTTCGGGATGGGATCACCCCCGCATACGCGGGGCATACAAGTCAACGACTCCCCCAGAACCTCATAGGTTGGGATCACCCCCGCATACGCGGGGCATACGAATTGCGGCTTTTGCAGCTCTTGCAGTAGGCGGGATCACCCCCGCATACGCGGGGCATACAACAAGATAGGCACACGCATGTACCCGCTATAGGGATCACCCCCGCATACGCGGGGCATACGCACTGGCATGATTAGCGCATAGCCTTTATCCGGGATCACCCCCGCATACGCGGGGCATACAATTCGCTATTTGTTGCTTTTCCAGCCCGGCTGGGATCACCCCCGCATACGCGGGGCATACACGAGTCGCCAAATGCGCAAGAGACCACCAAGGGGATCACCCCCGCATACGCGGGGCATACCCTTTATTCTTTCAGTCAAGGTTTCGTCTTCGGGGATCACCCCCGCATACGCGGGGCATACCCGGGAATTGATTGATTCCCACCAAGATTTAGCGGATCACCCCCGCATACGCGGGGCATACCTTCTTGACTGGCGGCTCTACCTTGCCAGGCAGGGATCACCCCCGCATACGCGGGGCATACGGCGCGAGGATCGATTTTAAGGTGCCTCTGGAGGGATCACCCCCGCATACGCGGGGCATACCGATGCTGGCGTGTTGATGCTGCGTATTGACAGGGATCACCCCCGCATACGCGGGGCATACTATGACTGCCCGGAAATTGACACGATTGTTGTGGGATCACCCCCGCATACGCGGGGCATACAGCCTGTGCCAGAAGGCATGTGGCTGAAATTAGGGATCACCCCCGCATACGCGGGGCATACCGATTTTTGTTAGTGTCAAAATTGCATCTGGCGGGATCACCCCCGCATACGCGGGGCATACTCGGGGCCAGGGGGATCGTGGCCAGGGGGATCGGGATCACCCCCGCATACGCGGGGCATACCACCTCGCTTCCGGTGTAGGCTTGGTAGGCTTGGGATCACCCCCGCATACGCGGGGCATACTCTGCCTAATTCCTTCATTTCGTCGTCTTTTTGGGATCACCCCCGCATACGCGGGGCATACTGGAAATTGGAAATTAGGAATTGCGAATGTGCGGGATCACCCCCGCATACGCGGGGCATACCAAACCGTTCTGATCGCCTAATTTCCCCCATGGGGATCACCCCCGCATACGCGGGGCATACGCATCCTCCACAATCACAAGCTATGAACCTGAGGGATCACCCCCGCATACGCGGGGCATACTATCGGATGCCCTTGGCAAAATCGGCATGATGGGGATCACCCCCGCATACGCGGGGCATACATCCGATAGCGATAGATGCCAGCAATACAATTGGGATCACCCCCGCATACGCGGGGCATACAGGATCTTGATATTGGATATTTGGAATTCAGGGGGATCACCCCCGCATACGCGGGGCATACACTAATCAAATCCCATTACAATCAGCTATTCCAGTTCCTGCTCTTCAATATTTATTAACTTTTGGAAAATATGATGCGTCAAATAACAGTCTCCCAAACTGCGATGTACTTGAAGACCATCCAAATCCAACCGAGCTAAATCCAGTCCAAGGTCTTCAGCCAATGCCTTCAACTTATAGCTTGCAAAGTCAAATGGTGTTTTCTTAGATAGCATTAAGGTATCTTCAATATGATTTGTCAATCGACCAAACCCGCACCTAATAAGAGCTTCATTTAAAAATGAAACATCAAAAGGAGCATTGTGAGCAACTATCGGCAAACCATCAAGAAAGTCCATCAAGTTTTCCATAACCACATTCAGCGGCTTACCTTGCTCATCAAGCATGTCATTTGTTATACCAGTAATCTTCATAATAGTCGGTGGTATCGGTGTTTTGGTTCTGGTAAGCGATTGGAAAGTGTCTACAACTTGACCATTCTTTACCTTAATTGCTCCTACTTCAGTAATTTCTGCATATGATGGATTCAATCCTGTTGTTTCGATATCAACAACAACATACGCGTCAAAAATATGATGATACTTGGTTTCGTTCGATTCGTACATCCGTTGAGCTTCAGCTTCACCGCTATTTCTTCGGGTTTTTGAATATGTTTTGGCTTTATTATATCTAGAAGCAGAACTAAAACCAAGTTTTTTGTTACTACTGCGTTTAGCCTGTTTCGCTGCAAGCCGTGATGGACTGGGACGAAGCATGAGCTTCAATCCGTCAAAATCAATAGGTTCCCAAGTCTCTCCATGAATACGAAAATCCATGTGTTGCTCGTTATTAGCACTAAAAACTGTCACTGCCCTGCCACCCTTGATTGTTTCAACGACTCTGTCCCAAAGCTGGTCGCGCACTCTTGCGCTCACATTGCCTACATATACCCCAGCAGCAATTTCCATAAGCCATTTCGTTAAGTCTCCACGCAAAGCTGGCGGGCAATTTGTTACGTGCAGCACCATCATAGTATTTCACCATATCCATCCCCTGATGGTTCTTCTTCTATGTTGCTGCCATAGGAAACACCACTCTTAACAAACCCATTCTTGTCATCCCAGAGTTCAACAACATCCCAAGTAGCATCTTCTTCCATCTCATCCATAAGCAGGCTTCGGATATCTTTAGCTACTCTAGCAAGGATTTTCCCATCTTTGATTGCATCACGAATTGCACGTCGGGTGTACCTGCCTATATCGTCAGTGTCGCTATATTGTGACGCAATTTCAAAAGCAATGGGAATTGAAATCTCCGCTTTATACAAATCAGCAATGTCGTAAACAAAAGAACGCTCATGTCCAGAATGAACAAACCCTAGCCCCGGGGAACATCCAATTGCTACAATGACGCTATGGCAAACGCCATATAAACAAGCATGCGCGGCAGAAAGTGCTTTGTTGACTGTAGAGCTAGCATCAAAATTATCTGGATCATATTCACGCCCATTCCATGGCACTCCCGTTTTTTTGGAGAGATTTCGATATAATGACCTCATCCTTGCCCCTTCACGTCCCCGTAATTGCTGCAAACTCATTCCAGATACATCTTCATCCTGGAAACGCATGGAATACATTTGCCTGGCAACAGCTGCGCGGCTTCTTACATTCGATACCAATGAGGCTTGGGCGGTAAGCAAGCGGGATGAATGTGTTAATGGTCTCCCATGAGCATAATAACGCACTGCATGCTCTCCCACCCATAAAACGCTAGTTCCAGTGTCACCAATCAGTTCCATCGCACGGTGAGTAATTTTAGTGCCAGGTCCTAACAGGATAACACCTAATGAAGCAGCTGGCACATGGACAGTGCCTCTTTCATCGGTAACAGTGATTGCACTATCCAACCGATTAATCACAGCATGTTCCAAATACAGAAAAGATATGCGTTCTTTTATTTGTGGGAGTTCGTATAATTCCGGTTTTTTTGCTCCTGTTTGTCCATCCCCCTTCATACCATCACCGTCATCATTCCGCACCCATATGCTTTTCCCCGCCCTATCCCTTGTGTTAATGCATCAACAAATTTATCTGCATCTAACACAGTGAGTATACCTTCAAATATGGCGTAAGTTAATTCTACAGGCTTGTCTTTCGAATTCCTATAGAATTTCTGCTGTCCTGCCTCTAATATCGAAAAGCCATCTGTTTCTAACTCAAAACCGTATTGCACAGACTTTTTCATCAGCCACTCACGTTTATATTTCTCGCTCACATGAGGTTTGACTTTGCCCCGCTCTCCTTTTGTAGAAGCCGTACTATATACTGGGTTTCCTCTTAATCGAAAGCGTAATTTTTGGCCATTTTTAATACCTGACAAAAAGGAGGCGTAGTCTTTAGTTTGACCTGTCTCTCCACTTTCGCATAACTGGTCTGACAATCTGTGAAAATCCGGTTCACCTTTCGATACGATAAGCAGATACAAATGGCCATGCAAGGAATCCAGCCGCCATAATGTACGATTTTTTTGCTCAAAACAGCCCTCAATTAGCGCATGTAGAACCTGAGGCGAGGAAATGGCTTTCATGGTTTCATTACGTCTGATATCAAGTTTGATACGTGACAATCGCATTACGGTCCCACCCCTTCAAATGCATCATGCTCTGTTTTATACCCATTGTGTTGTTGTGTATGGGTTTTTATATAGCGATAGGTGTATTTTCTATGTGCTTGGCTGAAACTAACCGGCAAGTCGCGTTGCCTGTAAACACCAACTTCATCTGTATCCATATACAAAGTAATATTTACAGGCTCATCATTTCTCTTAGAAGCCTCGAATGGTTCGCTTAATAAAGCCTCTTTCAACGGCACTTCTCGCACACCCAAGCATATGCGCCCTGTGGGCGGACAAGAACGCCGCCCTAAGAACAAAGGGAAAAACGGCGAATTTACAGCTGATTCAAGCGATTTCAGAAACTCGGTATTTCCTTCCAAACCTACCAAAAAAACCGCATCTTCAAGATAAAGTCGTTTCGTTACATATGTTTGCTTAGGACCGAGCGCTGTGTGGAAATCCATAACAATCTGCCCCGCCTTATCTACACGCACTCCGAATTTTAATCCGGCTAAATCATCAACAGGCTCATTTCTCCTACGCCCAAGTGCTGCAGCTAAAAGCCCAATTACTCCGCTTTTGCTTGGCTCCCTCTCTGTCGCCCGCCTTTCAAATTTGCTTTCGGTTCCCCATGCCTGCAGTGGCGCAGCTAGTCGAAGCAGCAAGGTGCTCATGAGGTGACCTTCTTCACTGCTTCTTTGGCAGCTTCTTCGAGCATCTCATTTATATTCAACTTTTGGCCAAGTTCTATGGGCAGTTCACCAAGTATATAACTGGCTTCAGGTTTTGCACAAAAGTCTGCATAGACTCTAACAGCGTGCTCTGCAAAGGCTATGGTAGATGGTTTTGTAAACCCTTCTTCTGGTTTAATTGGATTCTCAAAAGCGTCTGCAAGATTTAGCGGGCGGTCAGGTCGCAGACTAACCAGTGCTGCATACGGCAGGGTATGGGCGGCAAAAGTGTTTTGCTTTCCGCTTGGCATTGACAGAAGGAAAGCGCGATTGAATTCGATCAATGCCTTTTCCAAGGCTTTTGGATCCTCGGATAGTTGGCTGAACAGCTCATGGACAGCTACTGTTGCATAGCGATACAAAGTTGCGGAGTTGTATTCTACAGTGCCTATCATGCCAGCACCTGCGTGATCCTCGGTGGACAAATCATCAACAGCGGTAAAGTAATCGTATTCATTTTCTACACTATGTGTTGATATCGCATGTGCAACTTGCGCAGAAGCATCACAGTTAATCTCAGGATTAGACGCAACCATACGCCCAAATAAGGCTAAATCAATCCCATTATTTACCTTTAGTGTTTGAACCACAGCTTTTGCAATGTCTTTTTCTTCTAAATTGCCAAGTGCCAGGTTAGCCAAATTCTCAGCCTGCTGGGTGGACAAAAAGAAAAGAGCGTCTGATTTTTCAGCATTCTTTTTAGACGGTTCTACCTTAGCTTTTTTAAAGATCTCTTTGGCAAGCCTTAGTGCCTCTTCATTGCTGCATCCAGGAGACTTATCTTGTATTTTTTCAGCAACAAGGTCAAAAATCCTTAAAGTACGATAACTCAATTCGTTTTTGTCTAAGTATTCACTAAACATCAGGCGCATGGCGCGTTTCCACGATTGCGAAGACACCCGGGCACGACGCACTCCGCCGTAAACTGCAGTTTTTGGGCTGCCTGTGTCGTCTCGATTTAAACAGCTCGGTGGCACTGATTGAATCACGTGTATATCCATAAATAACCTCATTTTTTATCCGTCCTTTCAACTAAAGTGTTTTCATTAAAATCTATGCGGTAAAACTGTTTGCCCCATTCCAGGCGGATCCGATTTTTTCGTTCCGGAAATTGGAAATAATATAGTTCGCTCGCAAAACGAGGGTAATCCAACTTAATATTATTTGATTTTAGTAGCTGTACCAGACCTCTGGCATGGTAAGCGAGCTCAGAAAACTCCAGGGATGTCGCAACTGCATTAAACCGGCGTCGTATTGCAACTTCGTTGTCGGGATTTATCACTATTAGCTTTGATATGGCAGTTCCAAACCCCGTTTCTTGATCACACATGCTCTCTTCTTTGCCTTGCCTGTGAAGGGCATATAAAGTGAGACATGCATGTATAGCTTTTCCGGATATTTCGCCTTCCGGCGCACCTTGTATTGTTATGTCCCAAACATCAGGAGCTTCTTCACGAAGCTTGCCAACAGCTCTACGTAATTTTGCACAAGCGGCTTTGCTGTACGGCTCGTCCTTATCAAGCAGAGCGATTTTTGCGCTTACAAAACGTCTTATCTCTCTAGACAATTTATTCACCTCCTCTCTGCTGGGTTGCTTCGCCCAGCTTTTTAAAAATGTTGCCAACAAACCATCCGTATACCTTTGGCGTGCTATAGTAGTCTTCCTTTGCGCCAAACTTGACAGTTCTTCCAACAAAAGCTTGTGTACCTGCTTGTGAAACAAGAAATTCACCATGGTCCAAAATTATTTTTTTAGCTGTATCAAGCCAATTGCCACACTCCTCTACAATGTCTGAGGTGCTGCGGTCAATGGATGCGAGCCAATTCCTAAAAGGTATATCCAGTCCCGCATATGCTTGTTGCATAGCTAGTTCTCTGTAATTATCCCCATTAGGAGATCCAGCTGCCCGCTCGATATTTGAGGCTAGATTGCCCAGAATTCTAACTAAGTCTTCCGTTATTTTTACTATATCTGCGATCCGGTCAATCCATTCACTTGCCAGATCCGATAAAATATTTGCGTTTACTGAAAGCGAATCGCTCCAAACCTCATCTACGCCACTTTGCATATTGCCATATTTTATTGACAAAGTGCTAATTTGGATTTGCTTGGAAGGGATAATGTTTTCATACTCTAATTCAGAGATCCAACGCAGTATGCCTGGCTTGCGGCTTTTTTCGGAACCTCCCTCTGTCTCTGATAGCAGCGGAGCAAAATCGCGCCAAAGATGTCTTGCTGGGTTTCTTGCAGCGTTGCTAGGTGGTAAAAACATATCTCTTTGGCCAGATTTGCCTTTGGAAAACCTCCACATGGTCATAGGCTCTACAAATGCCTCCTCGCTGTTAAATTTATCTCCACCTAGCAGCGTAAACCCTGCGACTTTATTGTCATGGTATTTTAGCTGGATACGGCGTGATTGCAGAGTGAACAATTCTTCACCGCTACCAGGCATAGCAATAATCGTTCTTTCGCTGGTGCGAGGCTCAGCTAATTCCCATACTGCCTTGCCGTTTTCCCAAGGTTTGCTGTCATTCAAAAGCGAAAAATTCAGCATCAACGTCTCAAATAAGTTTTCGCCTGTAACATAAACTAGACCTAATTGGCCGAGCCAGCCCACACTCATGGACTCCAACCCTTTTCGACTCGGCTTGGCTGAAGCATCGTCAAAACTATTCAAATATAGCAGCCAACGTGCGGCTTCAGGGTATTCTAAAAACTGCTTTCCCGCACCGCTGCGGGTAGGGAAAAGTTGCGCTTTATTGCCGCCTTCAACTAGTTCGCCAATCATTTTTGAAGCCATAAAGTCGCTGCCTTTTTCGATTTTAACAACTTGGTAAAACGGCCTTTCTGGATGTCTCAGCCAGAATCTGTCATGGTGCTGCATTAAGTAGCCTTTAATTTCGTTTTCTGGAAAGTGTCCACACTCCCATAAATCTTCCCATATTCTTATACACGCATCCTTGCTTTCATCTTCTTGCGCTTCCCAGTATTCCTCTGTGCGAGTATATATTGGATAAAGCACCCCTAGTAGCAACCTCATTATTGCTAAATCCTGTGATGGCATTTCACCTGATAGGCTTTTAAGTTCATGGCTGCGAATTAGAACGTCTATTAGTGATAGCATCTCTTCATCACCTTTGAGGTTTGTTACTATAATCCATCTTTCATCAAGTAGGTTGAATATTGTATTTTCCATAATCCAATCTCCTATCAATTAAGGATTCATTTTATTACAAGCATCCCAATTAGCTAATGTTATTATGCAATAAAATTATAACAAGTACATTATGTTAAGTCAAGCTAAAATGAAATAGAACTGGATTTTTATGTAATAATTGTGTAAACTAAGCATGGTTATTTCGCCCTGCTTGTTGCGGGGGTGATCCAAAGTAGATTATTTTATCTGTATTGCCCTGCATTTGCGGGGAATAGCAACGGGCTTGAAATCTGCATTAGTTTTCAAGCCTGTTTACCAATTGTATCAATTGTTTTTCACTTGCAATCCAGTCAATTTGCTATAGTGAAGTTGGTGACCGTCAACAACGGCATTTTGGTCTTCGTCCAGAATCAGAACTAATGAGCCTCTAAGCCAATAAGATTCATACCAGCTATCCACTATGCCTGCCAAAACCATTTCTACTTCTATACATTCAATTGTCTGGTTGATGTCGTAACTGAAGAGCAGAGGCAAACGCACGGAGCAGCCAGCAATAATTTTAGCCATTTTGTCGGATGGGGTATAAACAGTTAACAATTCTCCATTTTCTACCCATGGCAATAGGCAAAGCTCTCCGCCTCGCCGCTGGACTACTAATACCTCTATTGCATCCATGCCATCTCTAACAGCCGCTTCGCCTTCACTATCGTAATACGAAGTTTCAAGCCACCCTATTATATTTTTATCCAAGAGGCTTCCTTTGATTTGATAGCTTTCCGCACGGCGTTTTCTGTCTTTTGCCCTTATATCATTGTCATTACGGGCTTTTTCATATTCCTGTACAAATTCCCCAGGAGGGCCAACGTCAAAATCATCATTGTAAACCTGTGCTACTAACTGTGGGATATCATCAGGCAAGCTGATACTTGAAGACCATTTTTCCAATACTCTGCAGGTGCGCATTAATAAATATTCCCCGTAGACAGCCTTAGAGCCATCATCAAAACTTCCCCAATTCGCATCCAACACATAACACTTCGGCAGCTTGACACCATTGGGGCGGGATATCCTATCGTGCCTATGCAATCGCCCTATCCGTTGCAATAGCAAATCCATGGGGCACAGTTGCGTAAACATCACATCAAAGTCGATATCCAACGACTGTTCAAAGATTTGCGTGCCAACAACAATATGCTTTTTATAGCGCTGCGCCGAGTCTTTTCCCAGTTTCAAAAGCAAATGCTTTTCACGCTCCGTTCTATCTCTAGCAATAAAACCTGCGTGAAGTATCTCTACTATGTCATGCCCAAATTTTTCAGCTATCATTTCGTAAGCCTGTTGGGCGTTTTTTACAGTATTGAAAATAAGAGCTGCACAACCGCCATCTTCCAATACCGTGGCCAGTATCTCTAACACCTTGTCTTGGACAAGCATTTCAACGTCTACCACTTTGCTCCTGCCAGCTGTCCGGGCTTCAATTGGAAGAGACTTGACATCTTTTCCGTCAGTATACGTAATAAGTGGATATGCCAAAGAAGTTGCCCAATCAGCACCATCCTTGGAACTCAACCTGCTGTTTCTCTGTTTTTTGCCAAAATAAGCTTCTATGAGTGATTTACGCCTCTCTGTCGGCAAGGTTGCGGATAACACAATAATCGGCACACCATATGCGCCAAGCCACTTTACAGCTGTAAGCAAAAAGCTCTCCATATACACATCATAAGCGTGACATTCGTCTATAACCACTATTTTGCTGGCTAAACCCAAGTGCCTGAGCGCCAAATGCTTCTGCTGTAAACCTGCCATCAAAACATGGTCTATTGTGCCTATAGCAAAATCCGCCAGTATACCTTTTTTTCGCCCAACCAGCCAGCTGTCAACAAACACAGCGCCCCCTTCAGCATCTTCTTCATCAGCTTCCCTGTGGTAGGCAGAAAGCTTAATGCCTTCATATTCTTCGTTAAAGTCAGCCTTGCCGTGGGCTAAGCGTATGCTAAGCGATCCGTCTTGTCCATCAAAGTTTTGAATCCAATTTTTAACCCTGGTAAGCATTGCGTTGGATGTTGCTTGTGATGGCAAGGCAAAATAAACTCCGCGGCAACCAATCTTGCTTGCGAGAACTTCAGAGGCGGCGAGTGCCGCCTCAGTCTTGCCTTCTCCCATTGGAGCTTCTACAATAAAAATACCAGGTGAAAGTGATAATGAGGCAGCATCTAGCAGCTTCGATTGCACAGGCCGCGGAGTATCTATTTCAAAGCGGCGTCCATATATGTTCTCAGGAATATTAGGTATCCACATTGTAGGCAATTTATCCTCTGGTTTGCCGCTTGCTATCCAGTCTGCCAGAATTACAAGACCGCTATATAACACTTGTTGTGGGCGTGCTATATCTTTATGTAATGCAGTTTCTTTGGTCAAACCCGCTTCTCGCAAGGCCTCTTCCATCAGCGCATCTTGAGCTTGTACCCATGAATCTTCATCAAAACCGCAATTATCTTTATACGTCTCGAGATCCTTGATTTGGTTCTTAGTCGGCGGTGAGCCATGATGGCCTCCAACAATAACACTTACCGAATCTTTGAAGCCATGGCGTTTTAATATGCCAAATGAAACCAGAGCATGGGGAGTGCGTTTCTTCATTTGGTAGCTTTTAATGACATAACCGGCTCTGAGAAGACCATTGAGTATCTTCTCATCTGTTTCAAAAGTGTTATAGTCTTCTTTGGTTTGAAATACAGGGCTTGCTTTGCCTAAGTCGTGTGCGTAAGAAAGAAATATGAATAGATTCCAATCAAGCTGCTCCTGCAAAACCCTAGGAAGCCAGTCATCCCATAGCATTCTTGCAACATCAGCTGTTTCAAAAAGGTGCGTTTGCAACGGCACAATATCGTCCGGTTCATCAATCTTCGGCTTCTTTGCCCATAATGCATTTAACATAAAATATATACCACTTGAAAGCTTTTATTATTAGTATCGATACAAACTTATACAAATCCACACATGTAATACAGGAGGGTTTGTTGAGTTTCGATTTTCACAAAAATTATTAACACTACTCTAAGAGGATGTTTAGTATCTCCTCAAAAGAACTGAAATGAATGACAAAACAAACATTTGGCAAAATGTGCTCCAGCGCCTTTCGCAAACCTTCCACAGCCTCCGGCAATTGTCGGCTCATCCGAATGATCTTTCAACAATCCATCTTTTGGGAAGGACTATGAACATATGGGCCTCGTTGCGCTTGACAATCTCGACTTTCGCGTCAACCAGCCCTTTTATTGCGTTTGCAAAGCTCTCTCCACTATAAGCGCTGTCGGCTAAAACAGTCTCGACGCTCTCGTATTTGCCGGAATTAATTGCAGCCAGCTCTATTGCCCCATCCCTGTCTGTAAAATCGGCTGTCGTGGCATGTACGCCATGGGGCAGCCCTAAAATGTCAACCGCCAAGTGCACTTTCGCCCCTGATATTTTTTTTCCCCGCATCATAGCCTTTCTCGATTGCTGTGAATGTGTTTTTAATGCTTTTTGAGTCGATGGGCTAGGGCTTCTCCCGTTTATGATCCGCTCTGACATAGCTAGCTCTTCTAAACTTCCTCAAAAGCGCTGCGCTCATCGTGTCCTGTGTAGTTTTTTTTGCCCCCCATTTTCGATAATGGCAGTAAACATCCTCCCATTTCGGAAAGTCGTGGGGCAATGCCCTCCATCTGCAACCTTCGCGTAAAACATAAAGTATTGCGCAAAAAATATCATAAAGGTCATATGTGTATGGCCTTGTTGATTTGGTGGCTGACTCTAAAAATGGCTTGATAATCTCGAATTGGTCTCTAGTTATGTCGCTTGGATATTTTTTCTCATATAAAGGTAAATAGCCTTTTATTGTTATTGTACCATTTATCGATAATAATAGACATATTCAACAGCCTCTAACAAAAATTGCGGACATTCGATCAGTTTCTTTTATCTCTTGCCAAATTGCGAAAGGTTTTAATAATTGTTCAAATCTCGAAGGGATGATTTCATAAGTTTCACAATCAATTTACATATTTCGATATATTATACTATATTGCTACTCAAGAAGCGAAAAAAACCAAATAATCAACGTCAAAGATTTTCCCCTGAGAGCCAGATATACAAATAGATATTGTGAAATTACCGCTAAACTAGACAATTGTTATTAAGAAAAATAGAGATAACATCTTGTCATAGTTCTATCGTTATGATATTATATTGATATCACAACGATAACTAACTACATTAAAAGTTTTGGAGGTATTCAATGGAAAAAAGAGTTGTCACAGAAAAGATTTTAAAGCCAATAAGCGGATTGTTTATGTTGCCCGTGCTTGTCATCGCATTGTTGCTCTCAATCTGCCTCTTTATCTACAGCGTCGCCAAGGAGTTTCCAAGCGCTTTGCTAGGTGTTATAAGTTGGGTGTTTATAATATCAATTACCATAGCTTTTGGAGGCTTGAAGATCGTGAGGCCAATTGAAGCCCGCATCTTCACATTGTTTGGCTCATACCACGGCACCATAAAAACAGCTGGATATTACTTTGTAAACCCGTTTTGCTCTTCATTCAGCCCCACTTACAACGTTGCGATGGCAGAAGCTAGAAAAGAAGCTACTGCTGCGGCACGACAAGGGGGCACAGCAATTCCGGCTACCCAAGTCACCAAGACTGTTTCATTGAAGATGCAAACCTTCGGCAACCAACGCCAAAAGGTCAACGATATTTTGGGAAACCCGATAATTATTGGGGCGGTTGTAATATGGCATGTGGAGGATCCCACAAAAGCGGTGTTCGCAGTGGAAAACTACTATGAGTACTTGGGCATCCAAACTGACTCGACGATAAGGAATGTTGCGCGCTTGTATCCCTATGACGTGTTCGCCGAAGACGAGGGTGACGAGGCAGTGCGTGAAAAAACCTTGCGGGGCAGCTCCCTAGAAATCGCCGACACTATGCAAAGCGATCTGCAAAGCAGGATTGACTTCACTGGCCTTGTCATCGATGATGTCAGGATCACGCATCTCGCATATGCCGAGGAAATCGCTGCGGCAATGCTCCAGCGGCAACAAGCAGTGGCAATCATTGCCGCAAGGCAAAAGATTGTTGATGGCGCAGTGGGAATGGTGAAGATGGCAATCGAGAAGCTGGGCGACGAGGAAATAGTGCTATTGGATGAGGAGAGAAAAGCTGCTATGGTCTCCAACTTGCTGGTGGTGCTTTGCGGCAACCGGGATGCCCAGCCAATAATCAATAGCGGATCGATCTATTAAAAAGCTCTCTAGCTAGAGCAAATAAGGAGCGTAGCAAATGGAAAGCACCGACCGGGAAGAGCAGTTGGTTAATAGGCTTGAGCGGATAAAAACGCTAGAGGAAGAAGTTCTGAAGCGGGAAAAAGCTTTGAAGAACAAAGAAAACGCCAGAAAACAAGTGCTTTTGAGACTCGCCCCGTCTTTATGGGACGAAATCGCTTCCTGGGCAGAAGACGACCTGAGATCCATCAACAGCCAAATCGAGTTTATTCTGCGGGAAGCAGTCAAAAAACGCACGAAGTAGAGGCAACATAGCCCTCTTGAAAAACAAGCAGGCAAGGATTTTTCTATCCAGCCTGCTTGTTTGTTTGTTTTAGCTATCTATTCGGCATACTCTTCTGCGTCGTCGAAGATATTTGGAGACTCCTCGTAAGAGATGGTCGGTTTTGCGATAACGACCTCTTTGACCTTGGCCTCAATCTCGCGCAAAATATCCGGATTGTCAGCCAAGTACTTTTTCGCGTTCTCGCGCCCTTGGCCGATGTTTGCATTGTTGTATGAGAACCATGCCCCAGACTTGTCGATGATGTCCACTTTGGTGGCGATATCCAGCACATCCCCTTCCCTTGATATGCCTTTGCCAAATATTATGTCAAACTCTGCCGACTTGAAAGGCGGGGAAACCTTGTTTTTCACTACTTTCGCCTTGATCCTGTTTCCAAGCACATCCTGGCCATTTTTAATTGCCTCCCCTTTTCGCACATCTATACGCACAGAGGAGTAATACTTGAGCGCATTGCCTCCCGAAGTAACTTCCGGGTTGCCAAACATAACACCGATCTTCATCCGTAGCTGGTTGATAAAGATAACTGTGGTTTGGGATTTGCTGATGCTGCCTGCCAGCTTGCGTAGCGCCTGGGACATCAGGCGCGCTTGGGCGCCCATTGTGGCATCCCCCATCTCCCCTTCAATTTCCGCTTTTGGCACCAATGCCGCGACGGAGTCGACAACAACCACATCCAGCGCTGCGCTCCTGACCAAGGCTTCGCATATCTCGAGAGCCTGCTCGCCTGTATCAGGCTGGGACACTATCAACTCATCGATATCCACACCAATGGCGCGGGCATAGATCGGGTCAAGGGCATGCTCTGCATCGATAAACGCGGCGATGCCCCCGTTCTTTTGGGCTTCAGCCACTATGTGCAGCGCGACAGTTGTCTTTCCCGATGACTCAGGACCGTATATTTCGATGATCCTGCCTCTTGGCACACCCCCCACGCCAAGGGCTATGTCCAAAGAAAGTGAAGAAGTGGATATTGCTGGAATCAGTTCTGCTGTTTTTTCGCCCAGCTTCATCACCGATCCTTTGCCAAATGCTTTTTCTATGCTTTTTAGCGCTAGTTCAAGGTTTTTTTGCTTGTCGTCAGACATCTTTTTGGCGCCTCACTTAATTATTATTTTTTTTCTAGCCTTGCAAGCTGCTCGCTTGCGGCTAGCCCATACAAAAGATGGTATGCCCTGTTGGCAGCCCTGGCACGCACCATGTCCCTGTCCCCTCTGAAGTTATTCTCTTCAACTAGGGTTTTCCCTTTAAAATTAATCCCTATATATGCAAGCCCTGCACTTTTGCCCTCAGATTCGCCTGGCCCGGCGTTCCCTGTAAATGACACGGCTATATCAGAACTGAATACTTCCCTTGCCCCGCAAGCCATTTCATATGCTGTTTGGCTGCTGACTGCCCCGTATTTTGCCAAGATCCCTTCTTTGACACCCAACAGCTTGGCTTTCTGGGCGTTAGTGTACGCGATAATTGAGCCGATGAAAGATGCGGACATGCCCGGGGTCCTGGTCAGAAGCTCTGCAAAAAGCCCTCCGGTAAAGGACTCGGCGCTCGCGATGGTCAGGCCGTTTTCCAGAAGGATTCTGTTTGCGACTTCCCACAGCTCCGCCTTTTCCTCAGAGTATAAATGCTCCTTGATGGCTGCTTTGACCAAAAAATCCTTTGATTCAAGGATAGCTTTGGCTTCATGCTCGTTTTTTCCTTTTGCCACTGCTTTGACCATCAACCCGGAATAAGTCAGATATGTATTGAATGCATATGTGGCGTCTTCTGCCACTGTGTCGCGCAGCAGTTCCTCTGCGGCCGACTCGCCAATGCCAGACAGCATATAGCATTTTTCAAAAACAGTTTTGCTTGTCTTGGCGGATAGCTCTTTTGAGACATATTCATGGAACATCCACTCCATCTCCCTGGGAGGGCCTGGAAGCATCACATAAGTTTTGGCGTTATGCTCCATATAGACACCCGGGGCTGTGCCGTTTGCGTTTGGCAAAGGCGTCGCGCCCTTTGGAATATAGCACTGGCTTAAATTGTTTTGTGGCATAGGCGTGTTGCGGCTTGCGTACCTCTCAAGGAGGGCATTATGTATCTGCTGGTTGAACTCCAAGCTTGCGCCTATGGCAGCGCATACAGCTTGTTTTGTCAAATCGTCCTTAGTCGGCCCCAGCCCTCCGGTGGTGATGATTATATCAGTTTTCTGCTGTGCAGCCTGGATTGCTTTCTTTATAGCAGAAGGGTCGTCCCCGACAGTCATGTGGCACATTATGTCGATGCCGCACTTTTTAAGCTCCAAGGACACAAAGGCGGCATTGGTGTTGATGACATCCCCATTAAGGACCTCATCGCCAATGCAGATGATAGCTGCGTTCATTCGCTGATCACATCCAAGTTTTTGCCGACATAATTGATGCCTGACAAAACGGTCATCACAACTGAGAAAAAAAACAGCGCGTTGACTAATGGGGTGAAGATAATAAAACTGGCCATTACTTGCTCAAAATGCATGGCAGAGATGGCGATCAGCTGGGCAATTGTCTTGATTTTTCCGTATACATCAGCTGCAAGAACACGGTTTTTTAGCGCGGCCATTGTCCGTAGCGACATTACAATCAGCTCCCTGCCAGTGATGACCACCACAGGCACAGAATTGATCCTGCCCTGGCCCAGCAAAATGATCACAGCTGTCAGGACCAGCAGCTTATCCGCCAATGGGTCTAAAAACTTGCCTAGATCAGTCACCATGTTGTTTTTGCGGGCAATATAGCCATCAATCGAGTCTGTGATTGACGCGGCGATAAACAGGATGCCTGCAGAAATAATAGTCCACTTGGTTCCATAATACATCAAAACCATGTACACAGGGATTACTAAAATCCTGGATAATGTGATCCTGTTTGGCAAGTTGAGCTTTAATTTTACTTTATTCATAATAATATTATTCCAATTCAGCAATTAAGTCGTGTTCCATTGAGTCAGTTATTGTGACTGTGCAAAAATCCCCTGCTTTAAGCTTCAAGTTTGTGTATACATAAACAACCCCGTCAATGTCAGGCGCGTCCATATAGCTCCTTGCGACATAGTACCCGTCCTGGCCTTCCTCGTCAATGAGCACGTCCAGCTTGGAGCCGACAAACCCGGATAATATTGAGCTAGAGACCTCCTCTTGGGCAAGCATAGCCCTTGCCATCCGCTGCTCTTTGACGCCTTCCGGCACTTGCTCCAAAAAGCCTGCGGCCAAGGTGCCTTCCTCTTGGGAGTATATGAACACACCTACTTTGCTCAAGCGCATCTCTTCTAAAAAAGACACTAGGCAGTCGACATCCTCGTCATCCTCGCCAGGGAACCCGACAATAAACCCGGAGCGGATAGCGATGCCCGGCATAAGGCCGCGCGCTTTTTCAATAAGGGTTTTCATGCCCTCATAGCTCGTCGGGCGCCCCATGCGGGCGAGCACCTTGCCAGAGGCATGCTGCAGGGGCATATCAATGTAGGAAAGGACTTTTGTCGAGTTTGCCATCATTTCAAGCAACTCTACAGTGATATTGTCAGGATATGCATACATGACCCTTATCCATGAAATCCCGCCTACTTGCTCCAGCCGGGCAAGCAAATCCACAAGCGCCAAGCGCCCATATATGTCGGCGCCATAGCTTGCAGTGTCTTGGGCCACCAAGATCAGCTCTACAACTCCGCTGTCAGCCAAGCTCTCTGCCTCTTGGAGGATGTCTTCAATAGTCCGGCTTACTTGTTTGCCCTTGAGCTGGGGGATGATGCAAAAGGCGCAGTTCTTGTCACAGCCTTCAGAAATCTTTATGTAGGCGTAGTGGGAAGGGGTTGAGATGATCCTGCCGGTGAAGTTTTGCTGGTTTGCCAGTTCCGGTTTGGTTATCGCCTTCCCGGGCAGCCCGCCTTCAAAAACTTGCCCGAGCAGCTTTGGGACATCCATGAAGTTGTTGGCGCCAGTCACCAAGTCGATGCCTGGCAACTCCTCTAACAGCTCTTTTGCGTAGCGCTCCCCCAGGCAACCCGCGACAACTATTTTTTTTTCGCTATCCCCTTTTTTATACTCAAGGGAGTTGACAACCATTTCTACCGACTCGTCTTTTGCCGGATCGATAAAAGCGCATGTGTTGATAATTATCGCATCGGCGCCTCCCGGCTCGCTGGTTTGCTCGTAGCCTGCGCTGCAGAGGGCATGGGCCAGCTTTTCGCTGTCAACAGTGTTTTTGTCGCAGCCTAAGGTGACTATATAAAAAGATTTACTCGAAGGTTGTTCCATAATACTCTTCCTGTGTAATTAAAACTTTCCTGGGCTTTGACCCGTCCGCTTCGCTGATATAGCCGCGGTCTTCCATCTCGTCTATAATCCTGCCGGCTCTCGCATAGCCCAGCCTGAGCCTGCGCTGGATTGTGGATGTGGAAATTATATTCTTCTCAAAAGCGATTTCCATCGCTTTAGGCAAAAGCTCATCCCCATAGTCGTCATCAGAGCCAAAAGCGGCTGACGGCCCGTCCAGAGCCGCGCTTTTCACTCCTGCAATGACACCCTCGTCATAGTCCGCCTTGCTTTTTTTCTTCACAAACTCGACAACACGCTCGATCTCTTTGTCGCTGACATAAGCGCACTGCGCCCGGATCGGCGAGTTCTGGCTCTGGTGCAAGTATAGCATGTCGCCCCTGCCTAGCAGCTTTTCCGCCCCGCTTGAATCCAGTATAGTCCTTGAGTCGACTTGGCTCATAACAGCAAAAGAGATCCTTGTAGGGATGTTGGCCTTGATCACGCCTGTAATCACGTTGACTGACGGCCTTTGGGTAGCGAGGACAAGGTGTATCCCTGCAGCCCTGGCCAGCTGGGACAAGCGGATGATAGAAGCCTCGACTTGCTGGGCGCTCACCATCATCAAATCGTTAAGCTCATCGATTATTAGTATGATATGGGGCATGTGTTCTTTGCCAGCCTCTTTCGCTTTTTGGTTGTAAGGGTCGATGCCGCGAACTTTGCTTTCCGCAAACATCTCGTACCTTTTTGTCATTTCCTTGACAGCCCACCCCAGGGCGCCAGCGGCATTCTTGGGGTCGGTGACCACAGGGATCAGCAGATGGGGGATTTCGCTATATACGCTCAACTCGACCATTTTGGGGTCAATGAGTATCATGCGCACTTCCTCGGGGGAAGAGTGGTAGAGGATAGACATTATCATCGCGTTTATGCACACGCTTTTGCCTGACCCTGTGGCCCCGGCTATCAAAAGGTGGGGCATGGTTGTTATATCCAAAACCAAGTCGCTGCCAGTCAAGTCTTTGCCCAAGGCGATCGCAAGAGGCGACTCATGGTCTGCGAACAGCTTTGAAGTGGCTATTTGGGAGAAATGCACTAAAGAAACTTCTTTGTTCGGGACTTCAATGCCTATGGCGCTCTTCCCAGGGATCGGCGCTTCAATGCGCACTCTCTTCGCCGCCAACGCCATCGCCAAATCGTCCGACAAGTTTACGACCTTGCTGACCCTGATCCCAGGTTTAAGCATAAGCTCGTAGCGTGTGACCGTAGGCCCCACACTCACTTCAGAGACAGACGCGTCAATCGAGAAGTCTTTGAGAGCTTTTTCAAGCAAACCCACATTCGCATAGACCTCTGCTTGCCTGGCTGACCCGGAAATGGCATCCTTTGGCTCGTCTAAAAGGGACAAGGGCGGTTTCTCATAGTTGTCTGTGCCAGGGCGGGCAAGAGCGCCAAAAATGTTTTTTGGCTTTGCCGGGGCTGCAGGCACAGGCGCCTTTTGCGCAAAAGCGTCTTCAGGGCTTATCTTAATCGCCGGTTTTTCCGACCCTGAATAGGCAAAGATCTCGGTAGTGTCTAAGTTTTTGGCTGCATCAGGGGAAACTGGCAGCGGGGAAACTTTGGCCCTTGCCAACTTTGTTTTGGCTTTCTTTTCCCTATGGGGCCTGTTTGCCCACTTTTTCTTAACGGCAACAAAGCCGTTTTGAACCGCCCCTGCAATGCTTTTTCTAAAAATTGACAAGAAAGCCACAATGCTCGCCAAAGCGACTACAATCCATGCGCCGGGCCTGCCCAAGGCTTGGCTGAGCAGTTTTGCCAGAAAATGCCCGCAAAGGCCTGCGCTTGAGGATCCCTCAACGATATTCTTGTAAAAGTTCGGTTTAAACAATGACAACTCGTCCATTGACCTGTCCATGAGCGCAATGGCGACCAGGGCGTTGGCAGCCAGTATGTATGTAAAGAATATATGCTGCCCCCTGTCGAGCTCGCTGCTGTGTTTGAAGAGCAGCACGCCATTTATTATGATTGCGCCAATTAGGACAAATTGCCCAACGCCTCCGAAAAACTTGTATAAAAGCGCGCTGGCGACTGCGCCTATGGCGCCAGGGTCGTGATTGGCGACAATGCAAAAAAAGCCGTAAGCGCCAAGCGCGACAAGGCAGAAACCTTTGATTTCGCTTACGATTGAATCCTTCTTTTGAACTTTCTTGCTTGTGCTTTTTTTCTTCTTGGCAGATTTTGTTGCAGCTTTTGCCATATCCCACTTTACCTACCTAGCAAGCATTATTATCGCGATGCGGCATTATTTAATGCCTGCGCGCTCTATGATGCTGCGCAAGCGCTTGTCAAGAGTCGACTTGCTGATGTTGCCGATCTTTGCGATTTCCGACAAGGAGCTTTCCGGGTTGTCCAAGCGCAGCTGGGCCGCATATAGCAGCGTCTCCGGCAGCCGTTGGTACTCCCCCTTGTCTTGGAGGGTCTCAATAGCTAAAATTTGGCGTGTGGCGCTGTCAACCATCTTGTTCATGTTGGCGGTTTCACAATTGATGACCCGGTGAAGCCGGTTTTTCATCTCTTTCATCGCGATTTTGTCTTCTAGCTTCAAAAAATGGTCGTTTGCGCCTATCAACGCAAGCAAGCTTGACTCGTCTGCTTGTTTGCTTGAAAACGCTGTATAATAATTCTGTTTTTTCAGCTCCTTCAATTCCAGCCCCATGCTTTTGGCAAACACTATGAAAGAGCGGGCATACTCTTGGTTTGTGAAAGTGAACTCCACCGTGCATCTTTTTGAAGGGTCTGAGCAATATCCGCGCATCAGGAAAACGCCCGCCAAGTAAGCGCGAGCGCTTGCCTCATCCCTTGTGTGGGACAATCCAACTTCCCTTTGCACGCCAAGCTCGATGCCAAAGGTCATCATCACTTCCTCGGATTGGGGCGTGTTTGGCATTTGGACTGTGTAGGTGGTTTTTTCGCCGAACTGGTTCGTCCGCTTGACAACAATCTGGGCTTTGAAACCGAAGACTTCCCCGATTAGTTTGAAAATACACCTGGCAACTGCCGCGCTGTCGGTATCCAAGGCCAGGGACACTTGGCCCCTCCCCTTTATAACCGGCACTGCGCTTGACTGGATCGCCCCTGCAAGCACAGATTCACTCGCCACCAAGCCTTTGGGAAGGGAAAGGCACACATAGTTTTTTACTTCATCATTAAAACGCATAGCTGTACAATATGTGATTTTTACTTAATTATATATTATTTGTCCGATCAACTAAAGTCTTTGCCGCCATTCTTGGCAATTGTTTGGCAACTAAGTGGAAAGGTTTGCCCTTTGGCTGTCGAAAAGTGTTGTCGATGCACTCTTCTCTGATAATTTTCCTTGCCTGCAATCAGGATTTGGGGGCGCGTTTGCGATTTTGTATGCGTGGGGCATACAAGAAGGCACAATCAATATTTGTATCCATGGATAGATATACGAAAATGGTTATTTATGCTGCATCTATGGTGATTTCGAATTAGAGCCAAGAAAAAAGTGCGATTGGTTCACCTCGTGTCCTAATATTCAATTTGAAATAGGATTATTAATGAGAAATTCAGATTTTTTGATTAATTGCAAGGCGTTTTGGCGCAATTATCTACTACAGCATTGAATTGTGGTAGAATTTAATCCATAACTTGAGGTTGAAATTTGAAGATAAAAAACTATCTGGCATATCTGGCAGGAGCAGTGTTGTTCATGATCCTTTTCACTTCATTCGAGTCTGAATTCGATCTTGGGAATGCGTCCTACATAGATTTGTCAGCCGAGTCGATGTATTTGTCATACACCAACAGCTACAGCGAGCGCCGGCAGTCCAGCAACCTTTTTGTCTCAGGCGACTCTTCACCAATCATCTACAAATACAAGCGGGTATTATACTATTTAGGATACTTGGAAGAAGCTGACGGCGACTATTACGATGAAGAGTTCCAAGAAGCATTGTCAAAGTACCAAGGCGACGCTGGCCTGGAAAGCACTGGGCTGTTGGGCATTGCGACAATGCGCAGGCTCGATTTGGAAAAGCCGCCTTATGTCAAAGGGCAAAAGGGCCGCGAAATACTCCGTTGCCAGCAAACATTGGCCAAGCTTGGATATTTGGACCCGGCAAAAGACCTCGATGGCTTGTTTGACAATGAGACTTTGATCGCAGTGATCAAATACCAGCATTTTAACAGCTTGGAAGAGGTCGGCGAGATTGACTTTAAGACGCAGTTGTCTTTGTTGAAAAAAACCAGCGAGCAAGTGCCTTTTACAAAGTAGCAAGAAAAGTCCACGCAATGCAAGCGTATTTTTTTATGGGATGATGCTTTATGCCCCAGCCTTTTTAGTGGAGGGTATTTCGATAGGCCCAGGAGCAGCCCTTTGTTTGGCTAGGCTAAACGCTTGGGGCTAGAGATCTGCTTTTGAATTGAATCCTGCACAACTTTTATGTTCCCCAAAACCCCGCGCTTTATGGTTTGATAGTAAAAGCTTTAGCTGAATAACTCCAAACCTTGGTGCGAAAAGGGCTGGCAGTCCCGGTTTTTTGTCGCTGGCGGGCGGCAAATTGGGCAAGTTTTGTACAAGCAATCAAGCCGCACTTGACAGAATAAGGAGGGGGCGCATACCCCCCCCGCTCTATAAAGGCGGGGTATCCTGCGCCAAAATGTGATGAATTTTTTTCTCGAAAGTGTCGCCGATGCCATCGCTTGGCTAAACACAAGCGAAGCCGGCTTGACACAGGAAGAAGCGGCTAGGAGGCTAGCCGAGAACGGCAGGAACGAATTAGACAAAGCAAAAGGCAAAAGCCTGGCTTTGCGGCTGATAGAGCAGATAATAAACCCGATGGTGCTGATCCTGCTCGTGGCTGCCGCAGTTTCCATTGCTCTTGCCATCTACGAAAACGGAAGTGTGCAGGAGTTCGCGGAAGCCGGCATCATAATGACAGTTGTAATAATCAACAGCATACTTGGGGTTGTCCAAGAAAGCAAAGCCGAGAAAGCCATCGAAGCATTGCAGCAAATGACCGCTTCCACAGCGAAGGTCCGCCGCGGCGTGTCATTGGAGCAGATCCCGGCTGCAGAACTGGTTCTGGGCGATATTGTCCTATTAGAAGCAGGAGACACAGTGCCTGCGGACCTTCGCCTTACACTTTCTGCAAGCTTGAGGATTGAGGAAGCGGCGTTGACAGGCGAGTCTGTCCCTGTAGACAAGCTTGTGTCAAAGCTTAGCCCTGTCGAAGGCGACAGGGTGCCTCTTGGAGACCGCAAGAATATGGCATATATGAGCTCCGGGGTAGTGTACGGCAGGGGCGAGGGAGTTGTTTGCGCTGTCGGCATGGCTACAGAGATGGGGAAAATCGCCAGCATCATCCAGAGCACTGAGGAAAACCAGACTCCGCTGCAAAAACGCCTTGACCAGTTGTCCAAGATACTCACTATACTTGTTTTAGGTGTGTGCGCAATTGTTTTCGCAGTCCAATTGACGAGGGCTCTGGAGTTGAATGCCGAAGTGGCTATCCACAGCTTCATGCTTGCAATCTCGCTGGCAGTCGCAGCGATACCAGAAGGCTTGGTGGCAGTTGTCACTATAGTGCTGTCAATCGGCGTCACCAACATGGCAAAACGCAGGGCGATCATCCGCCGGCTGACAGCAGTAGAGACTTTGGGGTGCGCCCAAGTCATATGCTCCGACAAGACAGGCACACTGACACAAAACAAAATGACGGTTATGGAGTATTATGGCGATGCCGAGTTGCTTGCCAGGGGAATGGCCTTGTGCTGCGATTCTGAGCTTGCCCCGGACGGCCAGGTAATTGGCGACCCCACCGAAAACGCGTTAATTGTTTTTGCGCAGGAGCATGGGTTCAACAAGAACGAGCTTGACCGCGAATTCCCGCGCGAAGCTGAAGCCCCGTTTGACAGCATGCGCAAAATGATGTCCACAATACATAAAACGACCAGGGGATATATACAATTCACCAAAGGCGCGCCAGAAGAGGTCTTGGATGTGTGCACCCATGCAATCCTTGGCGGGAAACGCATTGAGCTCGACGGGTCCTCACGGGGCAAAATACTAGACCAAAACAGGGAATACGCCGACAAGGCCCTGCGGGTATTGGCATGCGCATACCGGGATTGGGACAGCGTGCCTAAAAACACCGGTTTTGCCAACATCGAAAGAGAGATGACTTTTGTCGGCCTGGAAGCCATGATCGACCCGGTAAGGGTTGAAGTCAAAGCTGCTATCGAGTCCTGCGACTCCTCAGGGATAAAAGTAGTCATGATCACAGGCGACCACAAGGAGACAGCCGTTGCCATAGCCAAAGAAATCGGCATCATTGCTGATGCCAGCCAAGCTATGACTGGCAGCGAGCTTGACGAGCTTGGCGATGCGCAGTTCGAGGAGAGGGTCTCCAACACATTTGTATACGCCAGAGTACAGCCTGAGCATAAAGTGCGGATCGTTGAAATGTGGAAGAAAAAAGGATTTATCACTGCGATGACCGGAGACGGGGTCAATGACGCCCCTGCTATCAAATCTGGGGATATCGGCGTTGGCATGGGCATAACAGGGACAGATGTCACCAAAAATGTTGCCGACATGGTTCTTGCCGACGACAATTTTGCCACAATCGTCGTTGCAGTAGAGGAAGGGCGCAGGATATATGACAACATCAAAAAAACCATACAGTTCTTGCTCGGCTCCAACCTCGCTGAAGTAATATCAATCTTCGTAGCTACTTTAATGGGCTTTGTGCTTTTCAAGCCTGTGCACCTGCTGTTCATCAACTTGGTCACTGACAGCCTTCCGGCAGTCGCCTTGGGCATGGAGGAAGCCGAGCCTGATATAATGGACAGGCCCCCGCGCAACCCGAACGCTGGGATTTTTGCTGAAGGGCTCGGTTTTGACGTTGTGTACCAAGGCATCTTGGTTACAATCCTGACGCTCGCCTCATATTTTATTGTTGACAATTGGGACATACATGAAGTCGCTATGACATCAGCGTTTTTGACAATGTCAATGTGCGAAATCTTCCACGCCTACAACATGCGTTCCCAACGAAAGAGCATTTTTTCGCTGCAAACGCGCAATACGCTGCTTTGGGTGACGATGGGCATTGCTTTGGCTTTGACGTTGTTAGTCATATATGTGCCAGCTCTTGAGACTCTGTTTTCCCTCGAAGCGTTGACGCTTCGAGAGCTGGTCGTCGCATTGGGATTGTCAATCACTATAATCCCATTGGTCGAGATAGTCAAAGCTATACAGCACAAAGTAGAAACTAAACCCGTTTAAATATAATAGAGCTTGAAATAGCAAGGCCGCCTTTACTGTTGGGCAGCCTTGCTATTTATTTCTTGGATGTCTTTTCAAATTCAAATAATAATTAATATTTCTATTTTTTCATTCTATTTATGGTAAGATAAACTAAAGCGCAGAGTGCTGGAGTTTAGAAACAAGCATTTTAAGGAGGAGAAATGTCTGATTTAATTGAAGAAAAAAAGGGTTTAGACCCTAAAATCCCTTATGTATTCATGATTGCCACCATTTGCCAAGCAATCGGCAACAATATTGCTGGAAGCTATATCAACTTCTACATAACAGAGCGTATGTTGATTTCCACAACCATGTTGGCGGTTGTTATGAGCACTTCCCGAATGGGGGATCTTCTTTTGGGCATGGTGTCAGGCGGCATTGTCCAGAAACTGCAGCTGAAAAAGGGGCAATACCGCTCATGGCTGCTTTATGGCCCTTTTTTGGTCAGCTTTGGGACCACATTGCTATTCATCAATTTCCCAATACCTGAATTCGCAAAATATGTCCAAATATTCATAGGTTACATGTTCTATGGCGGGGCTATGAGCTTTATGCAAGTCTCGTCCAACTCTATGATCAGGAAGATCGCAGGACCGGATTCGGATGCCCGGATGAGTATTACATCCAGGGTAGTCCAAGGCATGAACCTGTCGAGATTGTTAACCTCGCTTACGGTTATCAACATCATCCTCTACTTTGAGGGCAGGGGCATGGACGGATACACAACTACCCAGCTTATTTGCATAACAATCGGCATACTTGGCTACACACAGCTTTACCGCAGCACAGGCCAATACGAGTCATACGACCCGAATTTCAAATCGTCAGGATCAGGGAGCGTCAAGACAAGCACAATGGTTGCCAGCACGCTGAAAAATCCGCAGCTTCTCTTTTTAATGATTGGAGACACCTGCCGCTCTACAGTTTTGACAACGCTCTCCGGTATTGCCATGTATGTGTTCACTTATGTAGCAGGACGGCCGGCTATGATGGCACAATACTTGTCAATATCCGCTATTCTCGCAGTCGCTTCCTCATTTCTCTTAGCGCCTCTTGCCAGAAAAATGGGCAAACGGAATTCCGGAAGGCTGACAGCAGTCATTTGCACGATCTCATACTTTTGTATGGGCTTGTTTACTGGAACAAATCCTTGGGTCTACATAATCTTTTTCTCAATTTCTAGCGCAGGCATTACATTTATCGGCACAGTCGCGGCAACCCTTTACCTGGACTGCGGCGAGTACCAACTGCATGAAACAGGCGTTGACAACAGGACTTTCACGGTATCGATGTTTGGCGTCACTACCAAGCTAGGGTTTTTCTTCTCATCAGTGCTTGTCTCTTGGCTATTGGAGTCTGGGGGATATAGCGCAGTTGAGAGGGTAATGGCAAACCCAGCAAGGTTCACTCAGATGATCGGGTTCATTGCAGGTTCATTTTATGCTGTTTATGGTGTCATCATGTTCTTTTTCTATAAAATTTCTGATGACAAGGCAAGAGAATATGCCGCTGAAAACTTCGCAATGCTCGAAAAAAAGGAAGCAGAACAAAAAGCTTAGCTTCCTTCTTCTATGGAGCTGTTGCAAAAGCCCCTCTTTAGAAAAAACTACGAATGGCCTTCTGGAGGCAAAAATTACAATCCTGAAGGCCTTTCGCATTGGTGTTGCACTTTTAAAGATATTTAACATACAAGTATAGCCGTATATCGGTATATTTCGAGTATTTTTTATGCTTTTGATAAAAAAAAATGACATCCTAGTAGCCGATACAAGAATTTGTAGATATCTTTCATTTGTTATGAGCACTTTGACTTGGCGCTGAAGCATGTCGTTTCCAGCTCGCTAGATGCAATGCCGATAGCAATATGTCGCTATTGTGCAAAAAAAATAGCGATAATGATAATAAAGTGTCGCCAGTGTAGTGTTGCAATTCGTCGCGTAACATTGAGCCAAGGCAATAATTGGCGGCAAGCATCACATCGCTTGCGGCTTGTTTGTTGTGCGGCTATGCATGCTTGAAAAGATACGAAAAACGGAAAAACTGGCTTATTGCTGCTTTGCGGCGGCAATAGGCCAGTTTTTGTGCTTTTAGGGGCTGCTGACCCTGGTTTTAGTAGTTGTGCGTCAGCCCCTTCTTTCCACCAGCGCGCAACTAGACAAGAGCGTAGACACAGCAGGCATGGAGGAAGCCGAGCTAGATAATACGGACAGGTTCCCGCGCGACCATGACGCTCGGTTTCTCGCTGAAGAGCCCGATTTTGGCGTTGTATACCAAGGCATCCTTAATTTTTGGGTTGAGATAGCCAAGCTATATAGCGTATAGAAGAAAAAAAGCCCTTGTAATATAATTATCCCTGATAGATTCTGAAATAGCAAGTGCAGGCTGGTTTGCTGTTTTTTATGGACATGTATTCAAATTTAAATAATAATTAATATTTATTTTTTTACATTCTATTTGTGGTAAGATGAACTAAAGCGCAAAGTGCTGGAGATTAGAACAAACATTTTAAGGAGGAGAAATGTCTGAGTTAATTGAAGAAAAAAAGGGTTTTGATACTAAGATGCCCTACATATTCATGATTGCCACTATTTGCCAAGCAATTGGCAACAATATAGCCGGAAGCTATATCAACTTTTATGCAACAGAGCGCATGATGATTTCCACAACCATGACGGCAGCTGCTTTGAGTGTCGCCCGGTTCGGGGATCTTCTATTGAGCCTGGTGTCAGGGGTCATAGTCCAGAAGATACAACTAAAACGGGGGCAATACCGCTCATGGCTGCTCTACGGGCCGTTTATGGTCAGTTTCGGGACTACACTGCTTTTCATCAATTTCCCGATTCCTGAATTCGGAAAATATGTCCAAATATTTATAGGGTATATGTTCTATGGCGGGGCAATGAGCTTTATGCAAGTCTCATCCAACTCTATGATCAGGAAAATCGCAGGCGCAGACACGGATGCCAGGATGAGCATAACCGCCAAGAATATCCAAGGCCAAAACCTGTCGAGGTTCCTGACCTCCCTTACGGTCATCAACGTCATCCTCTTCTTTGAGGGCAGAGGTATGGATGGGTACACAACCACCCAGCTTCTCTGCATAACCATTGGAATACTTGGCTACACTCAGCTATACCGCAGCACGGGCCAGTATGAGCAATATGACCCGAATTTCAAATCGTCAGGGGCAGGGAGCGTCAAAATAAGCACAATGGTCGCAAGCACACTAAAAAACCCCCAACTTATCTTTTTGATGATTGGAGACACCTGCCGCGCTACAGTTATGACAACGCTATCTGGCATCGCTATGTATGTATTCACCTATGTAGCTGGAAGGCCGGCAATGATGGCACAGTACTTGTCAATCTCCGCTATCCTCGCAGTAGCCAGCTCATTCCTCTTGGCGCCTATTGCCAGAAAAATGGGCAAACGGAATTCTGGGCGGCTGACGGCAGTCATGTGCATAATCTCATACTCGTGCTTGGGCTTGTTCACTGGAACCAATCCTTGGATCTACATTGTCTTTTTCTCAATCGCCAGCGCAAGCATTACTTTTATCAGCACAGTCGCCGCAACACTTTACATGGACTGCGGCGAGTACCAACTGCACGAGACAGGCGTTGACAACAGGACTTTCACAATGTCAATGTTTGGCGTCACCACCAAGCTAGGGTTTTTCTTCTCATCAGTGATTGTCTCCTGGCTATTGAACTCGGGGGGATATAGCGCAGTTGAAAGGGTGATTGCCAACCCGGAAACATTCACTAGGTTGATTGGGTTTACCGCAGCCTCGTTCTATGTTGTCTATGCTATCATCATGTTCTTCTTCTACAAGATTTCTGATGAAAAGGCAAAAGAATATGCAGCTGAGAACATCGAAATGCTCCAAAAACGGGAAGCAGAACAAAAAGCAAACGCTTAGCTTCTATTCCATGTTGCCCTTGAACGGGGGCAAGAAGACTTGTCATTTCTTCCAGCGCATTGCTCAACAAGAGCATAAACTAAGCTAGAATTGTCCAAACTGAAGTAGATTGTCTACTGGAATCGAGTAGGAGGGGAGGCCGCCCTCCCCGACCTCTCACACCACCATAGCATACCGTCCGGTACTAGGCGGTTCGGTACTTAATATGCACAGAGTCGTGCTTCTTGAGTATGTCTGAGTACCCTCTCATTTCGAGGCGTTAATTGGTTATCGAGGTCGAGAGTATCCAGCTGCCAGCAATTCGCCAATACCCTTTGCCCGTATTCGCCCATTCCCATGCCTTCTGCCTGCTTGCTCCCAGTGCCATAAGGCTCTTGAAACGTTTGCTGGCCTTCTTCCATTGCTTCCATATGTACATCCGCAGCCTTCTGCGGATCCATCCATTCAAGCCATCAATTATGCTTCTAGCATCTGCTATGCCGTAATAGTTGAGCCATCCATCTCCATCGGTGTAGCGCTTTAGCCCAGCTGCGATAATGTCGTAGCTTCGCCCTCTGTTGCGCTTAGTTATAGCCCTAGTCTTTTGCTTGAGCCTTTGAATGCTCTCGGGGCCTGGCTTTTCTCCCTGTCCACTGCCAGCTTCATGCTTTTGCCTTCCAGGAGCTCCACTCTTGGCCATTGCCCTCTCTGGCCGCCCTTTGGCTCTTTAGGTAGATGTTGCAGCCGCCCGCATACCGGACAAATCTGTGCCCCCTAGCTTCAAGCCATTGGTCAAAGCGTGTTAGATAGACGTTCGAAAGTATGGGCGACAGGGGCGGGCCCTGGGGGAGCCCTCGCCAGTTTCCGGCAATAAGACCCCTTCCATTGCGCCGCCTTTCAGGAATGCCCTTATGGGCTTGATAGCCTTCCTGTCTTTAACCTTGCCCATCACCATATCCATTAGCATGTCGTGGTTGATGGTGTCAAAGCGCTTTGCCAAGCCGATGTCGGCTGCGCGCGTGTAGCCTTCCTGGACATATTCTTTTGCTTTGGAGACAGCTTGTCGCGCGCTGCGCCCCGGTCTGGAGCCATAGCTGGAGCCTGGAAACCCCGGCTCAAATACCGGCCCTGGCGCTTGGGCTACCGGCTGGGCAACCACGCAGCCGGCCACGCGCGGGATGCCTAGCGCCCTTGTGCCGCCATCCGGCTTTGGCATGTTCACCCTCCTCGCAGGCTGGGGCTTATAGGCGCCGTTTATAAGCGATTCCGCTATTTCCCTCCAATGCCCATCCAAGTAATCGCGCGCTGCGTCGACGGCCATCCCGATTCCTGGCGCGCCTCTGTTGGCCCGAACCTTCTTGCAAGCTGCCAATAAGCTCGGCTTCCTGGCAACCTGAACAATAAGGCTATTGCCTGCACTGCCTCTTTCCTCTTCTTTTGCCATGGCGGCGCTCTGCGCTCCCGGCAGCCCTTCGGCTTCCATCCTATCCCCTGGCGGGCAGCCTGGGCCACTGTTGTGCCCAGTATTCTGCATTCTGTGCGCCTCCCTTCCTGCTTTTAGATTAATTGGCCAAGACCGTTCAGCCCTTCCTCAGGCTAGTGTCCAAGCACTATGGCTTCTGCTGGCTTCTCGCCTTCAGGGCGCATCCCTGCGCCCCTTCTGTACGCGGGGTCCTATTCGCTCCACACCGCGCAGCCTAGCGAGACCTCCCCGGGCAAGGGCAACTGCTTTCCCCCCATCTGCCCGCTGCATTTACACTAAGGGGTTTGTGCAGTGTTGGGCTTTGCCTTCTAATGCAGGCTTACCCGCCCCAATTGCGCCTTTTATGCAATTTCTGTTCGCCGGGCCAGGGTTTTGCCTCCGGCTTCCTTCAGATCGCGCCTTGCGGCGCACACCCTTGCCATTGGCTAACAGTTCCCACTGCAAAGCTTGTAGCGGACTTTCACCGCCAAGCTGTTGCCCATGCCGGGCACACATCCAAAAATAGATGCCAACGAGCGCGCCGGCATCTGTTTTCGTTAATGGATAGCAAACATTCTCATATTTTCGCATTGTTTGGTTTAATTTATGGCTTGGCTTGCTCTTTGGCCTGGTTGTGGATAAAGACATATGTCTGGTAGCGGATCAGGGGGATGTTGCCCTCTTCCACTGCTGTTTTTACATTGCAATCGGGCTCATTTATATGCAAACAATTGGAGTACTTGCAATCGGAATACTCATAAAATTCCGGGTAATACCTCCACAGCTCTGATGCCGGGATCGGTGAGTCAAAAGCCGAGAAGCCAGGGGTGTCCAGTATAAAATCCCCGTCAACCGTTTGGTAGAGCTCGGAATGCCTGGTTGTGGCGACCCCTGTCCTGGTTTTGCGGCTTACTTCGGAAGTCTTTATATCCAAACCGGGGCAGAGGAAAGAAATAAAAGTTGACTTGCCTGCCCCTGAGGCGCCGCAGAAGACGCTGATTGCCCCTGTGAGCTCTTTTTTGAACTCTTCGATCCCAATGCCTAGGCTAGCGGAGATCAAATACACCTTTGCCCCGCAACCGCTATACGCGGCCAAGACTGACTCTTTTAACTCGTCGCTTGCGAGGTCTATCTTGTTAAAACAAATGGCTACAGACAAGCCTGCAGCCATATTTGAAGCAATCATTTTGTCCAAGACAATATACGAAATTGGCGGATCCACCAATGCGCATACAATGATGCTCTTGGTGGCATTTGCCACATGGGGCCGCAGCAAGTAGGTCTTGCGGGGGTGGATCTCGACAATAGCAGGCTCCGTGTTTTCAATAAACTCGACAGTGACTTTGTCGCCTGCTATTGGCACAAGCTTCTTATTGCGGAAGCCGCCCCTTGCCCTGCACCTTGCCATTGTACCGTCTTCTAGCCGGACATCATAAAAACTGCCTACACCTTTGATTATTGTCCCTATCATTTAATCACAGTAGAATTCTGGTATTTTCGGACACCGTCTACAAACACGAAATAATCAACCACATCATTGACATACCCTTGGATCACAATTTCAAGGGTATTTTGGGTTGTGGGAAAGAAGCTGTCAGCGTAGATTTCTTCTTCAGGCTCGCCGTCGACAGAGCTTGTAACTTGGATTTGCACATACGCGTCAGTGACGCCAGACAATACATAGCCCATATCGATCGTTCGGGAGATTGTGGTTAGCGGGCCTTTGCTTACTGTCAAATCTATCTTAGAGTTTCTAGCGACCTCTGTCCCGGCAGCTTTCGACTGCTCGATTACTATGCCCGGAGCACTGCTATTGCCTTTTCTTTTGGTGTCCCCTACCCTCAAGCCTGCTTTCGCAAGCTCCTCAGTAGCTTGCGTCAAAGTCATATTTGAATTCGACACGTTTGGCACTTTGACTATGTCCCTGCCCAGGCTTATATACAGTAGAATTCCTGTGCCCTCGTCCATGACCTCCCCAGCCTCAGGCGACTGCCTAATGACAACCCCTTTTTCAATCTCGTCATTAAACTCCGAGTTGATCTCGCCGTATGAAAAGTTCTCATCTTCAATTTTCAGTTTTGCGGCGTTCTCTTGCATGCCGACCACATCTGGGATCTCGCGCCTTGCAGGGCCTTTGCTGATAATAAGGATGACATAACTCCCTTTTTCAACCGAGTCCCCGGCGCCAGGCTCAGTCCGGATAACGAGGTTGACTGGGACATCCTTGCTATGCTCAAAGACCACCTCGTGCTTCAATTTGAGCTCTTCTATCTCGGCGATGGCCACGTTATATTTCATCTTTTCCAGCGGTGGGAGGGTAACTTTCCTGTTCATCAGCCAAGCCAGCACTGCGCCAACACTAAGCAGTACAACGAATAAAGACAATAGCACAATACGCATCCTGCCGCTTGGCTGCGCGACCTGCCTTTTTTCTTGGGGCTCCGGCTCCTGGTTGCGGGCCTCAAACCTCTGGATCTCTGCGGCAGTGTCAAAGGTGTCCTCTTCGTATGTGGGTTGCAATTGGCACAGGGGGTCTTCTATGAGCTTTCTCAAGTCTGAAATGAGCTCTGTGGCGCTTTGGTACCGGTCATCCGCTTTCCTTCTAGTCAGGTTGATGACAACCTGGCTTATATTCTTGGGGATCGTGTCATCAAGGGAGGAGGGGTCCGGAACCTTGTTTTGCACATGCTTGAGCGCCACTGCCACTGGCGTATCAGCGTCGTAAGGCAAGTATCCCAAGAGCATCTCGAACATCATAATGCCTAATGAGTATAAATCGCTCCTGGCGTCGAGGAACCCGCCCCTTGCCTGCTCAGGCGATATGTAATGGACACTGCCCAAAGCTTCTTCAGTCGCGGTTATTGTCGAGGAAGTGATTGCCCTCGCTATGCCAAAATCTGCAACTTTCGGGACTATTGCAGAAGTCAGCAGTATATTGTGGGGCTTGATGTCCCGGTGGATTATGTTGTTTAAATGGGCGTGGTGGAGCGCTTGGGCAATGGGCAAACAAAGCTCGGCTGTTTCTTGGGAGCTAAGTTTTCTCTTGGCTTTTATATGCCCTTTGAGCGTTTTGCCGTCAATAAACTCCATGACTATGAAATACAATCCCGCATCACTGCCGATGTCATACACATTGACAATATTCGGATGGGTCAACTTTGCGTCAGATTGCGCTTCACGCATAAACTTCTTTAAGAATTGCTCGTTGTCCATAAATTCGGACTTCAACACTTTGATCGCGACAAACCTGTTAAGCCTGATGTCTTTGGCTTTGTAAACCATTGCCATCCCGCCTTGGCCGATTAGCTCGATTATCTCGTATTTTTCTTCAAGTATCTCGCCCACCAAGCCACTCATACAGCTTCCTCCATCTCTTGAATAGTTACGGTGATGTTGTCTAAGCCCCCGTTAGCGTTTGCGAGATCCACAAGCTCGTCGATTGCCTCCAAAGCCCCCATTGAAGACAAAACCTTTTGGATCGTGGTTGTGTCGACCATGTTTGAAAGCCCGTCGCTGCATAGCATGATTTTTTCCCCTGCCGATAATACAACTGTGTATATGTCTACATCCACTTCTTCATCAGTTCCCAAAGCCCTAGTTATAACATTTTTTCTTGGATGGTTTTCCGCTTCCCTCTTTGTGAGCTGTCCTTGGTCAATCAGCAACTGGACAAGAGAATGGTCTTTCGTAATCTGCCTAAGGAACTGCCCATTGTAGAAATAAGCCCTGCAATCGCCAATGTGGTATATGTTGGCAATATTGTTTTCTGCTACGCAGAGTATGAGGGTTGTGCCCATCCCTTGCTGCTCAATTATGTCTATTGACTTCTCATGTATCTTTGTGTTGATTGTCTGGATGAGTTTTTCGATATCAGTGGAGATATCGAACAGGCTGCCCTTAATGCTGGGATTGGCCAGAAAGTAAGACTCTATTTCATCTACGGCAATTTTACTTGCCACCTCGCCTGCATTGTGCCCGCCCATGCCGTCAGCTATAGCCATAGCGCAAAAGCGCCCGGCTTTCAGGCAAATAAAGCGGTCCTCATTTGTAGCGCGAAGCCTTCCATTGTGTGTCTTGCCATATGCGAACATTAAGCACCTCAGGCTTCGTTATTATCATCATTGTAGAACTTTTTGTAGCTTACTAGCTGCCCGCATGCTGCATTAATGCTGCTTCCGAGCTTTCTGCGCATTGTATGCTCAATCCCTTTGTCCTTGAGCATCATGGCAAACCTGGCCAGAGCGTTCTTAGAGTTGGGTATCGGGTTGAAATTGCTAGGGCTTGCGTCAATCAGGTTGACCAACGCGTCAGAGCCGGCTAAGAGCGACGCAAGGGCGTTGGCATTTTTAGGCGAGTCGTTATAGCCATCAATTACGGCATATTCATAGGTCACACGCCTGCCTGAGGCTGACCGGAAATCAGCTACAGACTTGGCCAGTTTCGCCAAAGGAAAAGCCCTCATCGCGGGCATCAGCTCGTCCCGCTGCTCTTGGATGGCTGAATGCAGGGAGACAGCTAGATTTACAAACAAGTTGTCGGCAATCATTCGGTAAATGCCATTTGGCAATCCACATGTGGAAAGGGTAATCCTGCGTTTAGAGTACAAGAGGCTTTTTTGGGAGCATACAAAATCAATAAAGCTCTTGACATTAAGGTAGTTTTCCAGTGGCTCTCCGCTGCCCATTAGGACAATATTGGGAATCTTGCTGGATTCTGACCCTCGCATAAGCAGCAACTGGGAGAGCATCTCATGGTTGTCCAAATTCCGGATACAGCCATCTCTTCCGGACGAACAAAATAGGCATCCCATGTTGCAACCTGCTTGGGTTGAAATACAGATTGCGTCAGCCTTGTCGTATGGAAGGAAGACACTTTCGATAATTATACCATCAAAGGTCTTATATAAGTATTTTTTGACTGAACTTTTTTGCTCCTCGAATTTGTTGTCGATATCTAGGGAAAAGGACGGGTGGGCAGCTGACAATCCCCGCCTCAAGGCTGCCGGCAAATTGCTGGCGTTTTCAATGGGTGTCCCGCCTGCCAGCCAGCCTGATACTTGGCCTGCCCTGTATTTCGGCTCATCGAGGCTTTCTAAAAGCTCCTCCAACCCGCCGTTTATCCAATATTCAACTAAAGATTTGTCTGGCATAACCTGCTAGCGCCCCTTCATTATTTTTGCTATAAAAAAACCGTCTGAATCATCTTTGTCTGTAGCCAGCCGCAACAATCCGTCATTTTGCTCTTCATGGCGGCTTTTCATCTCGAAAGGCAGCTTGATGGGCTCAAGGCGCGCTGACGGGTATTTGCCAAGCAAGCCCTGGACAACATCATCGTTCTCTGCCGTGCCCAGTGTGCACGTTGAATAGAGCATGACGCCGCCTTCTGACAAGCATTCATATGCGCTATAGGCGATTTGCGGCTGCAACTCCCTCAAGGCCTCCAGATGCTTTTCATCCAGGCGCAAGTTGATTTCCGGCTTGCGGCGCAAAGCGCCCAAACCGCTGCAAGGCACATCGCAAATCGCTTTGCTGTATTTGCCTTGCCATTTTTGCCACGCTTCCCTTGCATCGTGCTTTTGGGCTTCAATTGAAAACCCTAAAGTTTTTGCAGAGAATTGTATCATGGAGCACTTTTCCAGCGAGATGTCAATTGCGGTGATCTCGGCCTCCGGCGCAATGCACATAACCCCAAAGGATTTTCCTCCGGGCGCGGCGCATAGATCGATGATCTTTTCTTTGCCTTGGGGATCCAGCGCATAAGTCGAGATGGCGCTGGCAATGTCTTGGGCAAAGTAATAGCCAGATGAGAAGAGTTTGTTTGTATATATATTAGCCGAAGCGCTTGCGCACAATACACCAGGCACATAGGTTTCTTCAGCCTCTATGCCAATATTGTCTAAAGCTATGACCAACTCGCTGGCGCTTGCCTTGGCAGGGTTGACCCGAAGATAGTTTTGTGCCGGCTCCAATGCCGCTTTGGCGTATGACTCAATCTGGCTGTCTGTCAGCGATTGCCTCATCACTGACACAGCGAGGGGGGAAAAGCCATACTCCATCTCCATACGCTCTAAAAAAGAGGCAAAGGAAGCTGATTCCAGTGAAAGCTTCTTTTTTTGGCGCAGCGCTGTGCGCAGGACGCCGTTGGCAAAAGGCGCAACGCTTTTGCCAACGAACAATTTGGCGATATTCACCGAGTCGTTCACAATCGCGTATTCGGGTATCTTATCCATAAAAAAGGCTTGGTACAAGCCCATCATCAAGGCTATAGCCAATTTGGGGTCAATTGACTCAAGCGGGCGGTTTGATAGTTTGCCCAAGCAGTATTCCAAGTATCTAAGCCTCTTGAGAGTGCCATACACAATAGCTGTCGCCAAACGCCTGTCGGCTTCGTCTTTGACTCCATGGAGGTGTTTCCGCAATGATACTTGGGAGAACGCCTGGCTTGCTACGACCTCGTTGAGGGCTTTGTAAGCAGCCAGCCTTGCATGGGAAATGTTAGGCGCCATGGTCAGCGCCTTCTGCTTCTGTTAAACATGCTAATGAAACGCAGCAGCTCGAAGATCGCAGTGACCATTGCCGCCACATATGTCAGGGCTGCTGCAGACAGCATTTTCTTTGACTGGGAGGCCTCCTGCGAATTGGCGACCAAGCCAAGCTCTTGGAGCTGGACCATGGCGCGCCTTGACGCGTCAAACTCGATAGGGAGCGTCACAATCTGGAAAAATACCACTGCAGAGAACAATATGATCCCAAAACCCAAAAGGCTGGGGCTAGACAACGCCATGCCTAAAAAAAGCAGAACCCAAGAAACGTTGCTGCTAATCGTCGCAAACTTGGATATCCTGTTGCGGAAGGCGAGCATAGCGTACCCTTGGCTGTGCTGCATCGCATGGCCGCATTCGTGGGCGGCGACTGCGATGGCGGCAATGGACGCCATGTTCAGGTGGGAGTTTGAAAGGTTCACTGACTTTTCCAGGGGATGGTAAAAATCTTGGCCAGCCCCCCTGGACTGTTTAATCGACACATCCCTTATCCCGTTGGCTTCCAAGATCATCCTTGCTGCTTGGGAGCCGGTGATTCCTCTGCTGTTCCGAACTTTAGAATACTTGCTAAAAGTTGTCATCACTTTGATCTGGGCATATAGTGAAAGAATCAAAGCGGGAAGCATAAAGGCATAATAGGAAGCCATGCCTCCATAACCGTAATAATTGTTTATTTTAACCACCAACTTTCATTCGTTATATTCAAATTTTTGGCTTTTATTTGCAAGCCCGTTGTAAAAGTCTCTAGCCGCCATCATTCTTGACCCTTCTGGCTTGAGTTTGCCAATGGCGACACTCCCGTTTTGGCTGTTTATGACCAAGTTGCCTGTTTGTTTGTCAAAACCGGCAATCTGGCCTGGCGCTAGGCCTTCTTGGCTTGCGCTATCATGCAGGGAGGCAGAAAAGAGCTTCACCCGTTTGCCTGAAAGCAATGCGTACGCGCCTGGCTCGCTGTCAAGGCTCCTGACTAATTGCACTACATGGCTGGCAGGCTTGGAAAAATCGATCCTCAATTCTTCCTTTGATATTTTTCTCGTAATAGTCACTTTTGACTCATCTTGTTTCACATATTGGGCAATTCCCAGCTGTGTCTCGGCAATTGCTTGGGCAACACACTCCCCTGAAAGGGCTGCCAATTTCTCTGAAGCTTGGGAGAATGTCATATTGTCGACGTTTGCGCGTTTTTGGACAATTATGTCCCCGGCGTCAAGTTTTGGCGCGACCTTGATGATAGTTGCCCCGCTCTCCATTTGGCCGTCCATGACCATGCGGGCTATAGGCGCAGCTCCTCTGTACAAGGGCAGCAAGGATGGATGCACATTCATGGCCTCTATCTTGGCCATTGAAGTGGCCTTCTCGCTTATAATAACTCCAAAATCGCACACCACGATTGTGTCAATGCCTGTGTCGCCAGCAATATCTTCCAGGGCAGCCTCAACTTCTTTTGCAGTCTTGGCATGCCAAACCGGAATCCCAAGATTTCGGGCAGCCACTTCAGCCTTTGAGGGCTGCATTGCCAAGCCTCTCCTGGAGGAGGCGGAGTTTGGGGATGTGACGAGCGCGTTAAAAACAACGCCTAGCGATATGGAATGCTCAAGCACACTTGCTCCAAAAGCTCCAGTGCCAATATAAACCAGCATATATTATTCCCCCCTACGTGTCAGTGTCCTCTGGCATATTGCCAGAATCGTCTTCTTCGATATCGCCATCTTCGATGTCATCATCCTCTTCCAAGTCCTCGGCAGCGACTTCCTCAAAAGTCTCTGCGATCATCGGGTACAAAACCCCGTCAAGATGGTCAAGCTCATGGCAAATCGCTTTTTTTAGCAGGCCTGTCGCCTCAAGCTCCATGTCTTGGCCGTCAATGCCCGTAAATTTGACTTTGACGCTCACTGGCCGTTTTACCATGCCGCGGAACCCAGGGATTGAAAGGCACGCCTCTGTAGTCGTCTCTTCGCCCGCAGTTTCTGTTATCACGGGATTGAGCATTTTAATAGGCCCCTCCCCGATGTCGACAACCACTGCCCGCCGAAGCACTCCAACTTGCACTGCCGCAAGGCCTATTCCTTTTTGTTCGCTCATGGTATCAACCATGTCGTCAATGAGCTCGATGATCCTTGGTGTGATGCTGTCTATCTCCCTGCTCTTTTTATACAACATTTCGTCGCCTAAAAAACGCATATTGCGTATTGCCATAGTTTTATGTCTCCTTATTGCTTCAGCTAAATCAAACTCGATGGGTTGACCTCGACAAATAGAGTTGAGAGGATCTTTGCCCGAAGAGTATTATACTCTCTAAGAGCTGCTGTTTTAAAGGGTCCTGGCACATGATAAATTGCCATGACTTGCCAAATATACTTCCCTTTCAACTTGTGGAGCCTGTTGGGCGAAGCAGGCAGCACCCGGGCGCTTTTGCCTGAAGCCGAAACCAGCGCTTCGTGGACTTTTGCCGCGTCCGCCATGCACTTCTCATCGTCCTCGTTGGCAATATAAAAACCTGCGATCTCTGTAAATGGGGGGTATTTGCTCGATTGCCTGTGGGATATGTCATAGGCGTAAAAGCCTTCGTAATCGTGTTGCGAGGCAAATACCAAGGTGCTGTTCTCCGGCTGGTATGTCTGCATTAGCACTTTGGCTTGGCCGCCCCTCCTGCCTGCCCTGCCTGCGGCTTGGGTTGCCAGCTGGAAAGCCCTGGCCGGGCTGTTCAAGTCAGGTATGGACAGCGTGGACTCAGCAAGCATGATGCCTACAAGGCCCACATTGCTGAAATCATGGCCTTTGGCAACCATTTGGGTGCCCACTAGGATATCGATGCCTCCAAGGGCAAACTCGTCTAAAATCGCCTGGTAGGATCCTGCCGCCTTTGCTGTGTCCGAGTCAAGGCGCATAATCCTCGCATTTGGGAACAGCGCCTTGGCATCTTGTTCGATTTTTTGGGTTCCTGTGCCCATTTTTCTAAACCTTGGGCTAGAGCAGCTCGGGCAGTTTTCCATTGCATTTTTTCGAAAACCGCAGTAGTGGCATGTAAGGAATGGGCGGCCGGACTCGTGGAGCGTCAAGCTCACCGAGCAATTTGGGCACTCCTCCACATAGCCGCAATCGCGGCAGAACATATATGTGGAGTGGCCCCTGCGGTTCAAATACAAAAGCGACTGCTCTTTGCGGTCGAGAGCCTCTGATATCTCGGCTGCCAGCGCCCTGGAAATCGTGCTCCTATTGCCGGTGTACAGCTCTTTGCGCATATCAATGATTTCTACTTCAGGCAGATTACCGCTGATTCGCTCTGGCAGCTCCAATAAGCCGCATTGGCCTGTTTTTGCCTTGTAAAATGTTTGGATCGATGGGGTGGCGCTGGAATAGATCAGGCAAGCCCCTGTGAGCTTGCATATATTCAACGCGACATTCCCAGTTTCATAACGGGGGGTAAGTGATGATTTATAGCTGGCTTCGTGCTCCTCGTCAATGACAATAGCGCCGATATTGGTGAAAGGCAAAAAAAGCGCGCTGCGAGCCCCCAAAAAAACTTGGGGGCTGCCCGACTTGGCAAGGTCGTATGCCTCTTGGCGCTTTGAGGCGGATTGCCTTGAATGGAATGCCACAACACTGGTGCCAAACCGCCTCTCGATGAGGCCCACCATTTGGGGGGTCAGGGAGATCTCAGGCACAAGCATCAGGCATTGGGCGCCTTCGCCTTCAATTATCCGCTCGAATATCTCAAAGAATACGTTGGTCTTTCCGCTGCCAGTCACCCCGTACAGCAAAAACTCGCTACAGCCGGCTGCCCTTGCCTCGAAAAAACCGTTTACTGCTTTTTGCTGGGCATCGGTCAAGTGTGGTTTCACAGGCTGGCCTTTAGGCTTTTGCACAATTTGGGACCTTGCCACAAGGCCATTTTTTTCAAGGGACTCAAGGCTTTTCTTGCTGATCCCCGACTCGGCGCCCAGCAAACTGAAGGGCATCGGCTGGACCGCCTCAGCTAGGAGAGCCATAGCGGCTTGTTGCCTGCCCCCGCCCTTTGCCAACCCGTATCCAGGTGTCAAGAGCGCCTCTTGGGTGATTTCATAGCAGGCTTCCTGCTTGGGTTTCTTTTTCGGGGCAAAAGCGATTTGGGGCACAACACATGCCAGCGCCTCAGTCAAGCTGCAAAAATATTCCCGGGCTATGAAGCTTGCGCTCTCCACCAAGTGGAGGGGGACTATCGGCTCATCGTCTAAAATATCAATAATTGGCTTTAGCCCGTTTTTGTACTCGCTTTCCAAGTGGATAGAGACCACAAAAGCCTGTCGTGTTTTGTTGCTTTTTCCGAACGGCACAGCAACCCTCATGGCAGGCTTAAGCGTTTCAATAAAGTCTGTTGGTATTTCATAGTCATAAACCCCAGGCGGAAATATGCCTGAGGCATACAAAGCGACCCTAGCAACCATGGCGTGTGCTACTCGCCCATGTCGGCATCATCATCGTCGTCGTCTTCTTCTTCCACAGCTTGGTGATCCTCTTGCGGCCCATCTGCCAGCGGATGCTCGTAAGTCACTTTCCCTTCATGGATTTCATGAATCGCAGTTGTCACTTTGTTGACATAGTCTTTGCTCACAAGCTGCTCGCTGCCTTCAAACAGGTCTCTGGCGCGTTTAGCTGTAAGCAGCGCCAACAAATACTTGTTTTCAACTTTCTCAAGCAAGCTGTCAATTGATGGGGAAATAAGGTTCTCTTGGACAAGGGGGGCTTGGTTTTCATCCATTATTTTGTCACACTCCTTGCAACTAAACATTATAACAAAGGCATATATATCGCGTCAATACAATTTTTGAATATTGCGCCAAAATTATTGTCCGCTGCTCGGATGCTCTTTGTCGCAGGGGACGATAGGCGCATCCTTTTTCAACACTATTTTTGTCATTTTATTTGCCTCCAAGCATGATCCGCGCTTGAACAGCATTTGGGTTTCAGCATCGATTTCCACATAAACCACTTCATAGTCGAGAAAGGAGTCTATTTCCTGTTCAAGGATTTCTACACGACCGATATCAAACTCCGATATCTCTGCGCCGTCCATAGGTTGTTTCAAGCAATTTATATGTATAGTTTTCTCCGTGCCCGGCGGGGCAAGCAACTCTTCATTGATAGCAGAGCCTTTTGAAATGCAAGCCGCAATGGAGTTTTTATACAACGTCATGCACCAAAGCGTAGAGAGGTTATCAACCCTCTTCGCGTCGATGTTGCCCATCCAGATTGACGCTGACACATTGGCTGTTGAGCCGCAAAACCAAACATTGGTAAAATTGTCAGTCGTGCCAGTCTTGCCCATCGTGCTATATCCCGGATTGGCAGGTATGGCTGTCCCCCGGCAAACAGCGCTTTCAAGGCATGATTTGAGCGTCCCGGCCGTGGAGGCGTTGAAGATGCGCGTCCCTTTTGCCGGGTTGGCAAATACAATAGTGGTGTCCTCCAGTATAATTGAGCTGATATACACAGCCTCGTGGCGAATGCCCCCATTGCTTATTGCCCCGTATATTGGAGCCATCTCAATGGGTTTGACGCCATTTGACATGCCGCCCAACGCAAAGGGGTAGGGATGCGCCTTGTCCTGGTCTGTGATAGTGGTAATGCCCAGGTTTTTCACATAGTCGATAATCTGGTTTGTTGACGGCGCCATGGCATACAATCTCAGGGAAGCAGAATTCAGGGATTTTGCCAAAACATCCCTCATGGTCACTAGCCCATGGTAGCTGTCATAGTTTGACGGGGAATACCCCGCTATAGTGATCGGCTCGTCGACAACCAAGGTATTTGCGTTTATTATGCCGTTATCAATCAAATATCCCATATATAGCGGCTTTATCACGCTGCCGGGGGCCCGTGCCTTCTGGGCCATGTCAATGTAGGTTTTTGATCCATAGTATCCCAGCACCTCGCCACTAGTATTGTCAACAAACACGAATGCGCAATCTAAAAGCTCGCTATTGTTTTCTAAAGTATTTTTCATAGACTCGAGCGCCTCAGTTTGCAGCACGTTTGAAATCGTAGCGTTTATGGTTGTGTTCTCTGAAAACAAAGTGTCCTCAGCCGCTTTTTCAGCAGCTGCCCTTGTAAACCCCCTGTCGTTCCGGTAATAATCAATCAGCGTTTCAAAGCCCTTTTCGTATACCAGGTTCATATACGCCTCAAAGCCTTCCGAGCATGTCCCTTTTGAGAAAATCCGGGTGTCTGTGGGATTAATTGCGACCGGGCTGGATTTAGCCTTTTCTGCCTCCACGTTGCTTAGATACCCTTGCTCAACCATCAGCCCCAGCACTTTTTCTTTTCTTTGGTTGGCATATCCATACCCTTTTTCCGTCACTGGCGAATAGGCTGACGGCGCGGTGATGATGCCCGCCAGCATTGCGCACTCTTCCACCAAGAGGTCCATGGGCTCTTTGGAGAAGTAAGTCTGGGAAGCTTCATAGACACCGTAGGCGCCCGCGCCAAAATATACTTCATTGAGGTAAATTGTAATGATTTCGTCTTTTGTGTATTTATAATCCATCAGGACTGATGTCATAGCCTCGCGTATTTTCCTGATGTAGCTCACTTGCTTGTCAAAGAACAGCAATGTGGCTGTCTGCTGCGTGATGGTGCTTGCCCCTTCAACAACTTCCCCCTCCCGGAAATTGACGATCATGGACCGGCCTATGCCGAAGACATCTATTCCAAAATGCCTGTAGAAGCGCTTGTCCTCGACTGCCACCACAGCGTGGACTAAAGTGTCTGGGATTTGCTCCCTGCTTATGTAAGTCACATTGCGGGAAGCAATCTCGCCGATACGGTCCCCTTCCCTGCTTAGCACAACACTGCTTGAGGGAGGCCTGTAAGCGTAGTTCGAAATATCAGGCAGACTGACTACTAGATATGCGACAAACAACAACGCAGCGATAAAACACAAAATGAACAAATTTTTAATGAATTTTTTCACTTGGTCTCCTATGAATATTAATTATACCAAAGCAATATAATCTTAGAGGCAGTCTATGAGCATTATGAGGTAAACTAATGAAAAAAAGAGTCGCTTTAGCGGTTACTTTGCTAATTTTTTTGACGTTCGCCACCAGTACGGCATTAGCGGACGAATCCCAAGAAGATGCGCAGCAGAGCGCTTATGAAATGACTGCTATCATGGGACAGGCCAGCTCGACTCCTGAAAGCATGTTCGAGATATTGATGAGGAGAAACAACCCCGATGGCTTAAACCCTGTCAGCGAAGAATACGCGAAAGCATTTGTTATCATAACAATACAGGAAGCCGGCACTGAGGGGGTGAGGGCTGATGTGGCTTTTGCTCTTATGATGCACGAGACCGGCTACTTGAATTTCGGCGGGGATGTGCTGCCCCAACAGAACAATTTTGGGGGTTTAGGGGCGACAGGCGGCGGGGAGCAGGGAGCTAGCTTTGAAGATACCAGGATAGGGGTGCGGGCAGTTGTGCAGCACTTGAAGTGCTATGGGTCAAACACGCCCCTTGCCAATGATGTTGTCGACCCCAGATGGAACGATTGGCTACGGACAAAAGCGGTTTATGTCCAGCATTTAGGTGTTGAGGACAATCCCTACGGGACAGGCTGGGCAAAGCCCGGAAAGGGCTATGGGGAAAAAATACTCAGCATAGTGGAGGCGATGGACTGCACAGACACCAGCGCGACCGCTGTGATCGCTATCCCTGCATTTGACCCCGGGATGCCTGACCAGTACGCCCAGATCCCCGCACAGGACAATGGCAGCAAGCCAGGGGACAATGCAAATAGCAGTTTTCCAAGCCGGCTGATGGTTTTCAACTTCCAGAACATTATCAGCTTCACTTGCGCCTTCCTCGCTTTCTCGGCAATATGCATAATTCTAATGCTCAAGCAAACCAAAGAGCGCCGACGCCAGGGGGCTAAGACCCGGCGAAGGCGCGACAATAGGCGCAGTTATTAGAGCTATCTGGAGTAGACGCTGGTTTCTGACTCAAAAACTTGCAATGCGTTCCTTTGCGCTCCGTTCTTGGCGTCGATAAAGACTTGGTATGACCCATCTCCCTTCTTGCCTGTGAACTCATAGCATAGCTGCTCGTTATGGCCTTTGCTATTGATCACGGAAAGACGTTCGCCTTGAACCTCGAAATCTCCTGAAAGCTTCTCTTTTGCCTGGTTAGGGCTTATCATTGGCTCAAGCTCGCTTGCATCCCGCTTCAGGTGGTTTTGATAAAACTCTGAGGCGTTGTATCCGATGACTTTGCCATCCTCAAGCGAGACTTGGACCTTTATCACATCCGGGTAGCATTTCACATCCCCTTCAAGGCAACAGAAACTGAAGAGGGCGATATTGTCATATGTGTCGTAGTCCCCCCGGGTTTCCATTGGACCGACATTCATCCCCTCTAAAAACGCCTGCGCTTTTTCCCTGGCTTCATCCATTGAAATTTTTGTGGAAGACGGGGCTTTGGAGCTGGTAGATGAAAGCAGGTGGCCTCCTGTCTTGGAGAAATTGAATGTCCTGTAGTCTTCATCATCCCCTGTGCTGAAGTTGAAGGAATCGATCCCCGAATTCTTTGTCTCAGAATTGAACTTGAACTCAAGCTCGGGATTGTCTGCCTGGAGTTTCTCCATTATAGAGTCGCTTGTTGCCTCGTCCCCGGTAAGGCCCTTGGGCTTCGCGTCTTTTAAATGGTCAGAATATTGCCCGTCATAAACCATTTCCGGATAGTCCCCCATGCCATGCTCGATGCTCGACAGGCTTTGGGCAAAGGCATTTGGGCTTCCATCAGGCATTTCGCCGCCGATGGAGCTCCAACTAAAGTCCTTGTTTGCGCTAGACTCCTCAGTAAATGAGCTTATGCTGGCGCTTAACATTTGCGCCGTTTTCGCCAAGGCAGTTGAGGCGGCAAAATCCTCTTCTGTCATTTGCTCCCCATCAAGGTGCTTTCTGACCATTGCCATGGAAAAATCGTTGGTTTTAGCTAAAAAACTAGCCGCTATGGATGTCTCTTGCTGGCTCAAGGGCAGATTTGACAATCTCTCGCCAGCCATGCCGGAAAGCTTTGCGGCCTCGACATAGTTCAAGGCCATGTAAGCCTCGTCAGTGCCCAAACTGCCCTTGCCAAGGTTTTCGGCCAACGACCTGGTTGTGTCAGCAAACACTTGGTAATCGCGTTTGTAGCTGTTCTCTAACGAATTGCCCGCTGCTATCCCGCCCCCTTCTTGCATATACCCCCAAACACTAACAGCGACTAGCGCTGCGGACAACAATATGATTGCGATGTTTTTTCTCATAAATCTTAACTTTCACCTCACTTGCAAAATACATGGTTGCCAATTGTGGCAATAATTTGCCTTGTCCTGATCCATTGGTTGGTCGCAGTCACCGGATTGTAATAGTACAGCGCCCCTCCGCTCGGGTCCCATCCCGCCAGCGCGTCTTTTGCGGCGCGGATCGTGGAGGATTGGGGGTCCAGGTTGATTTGGCCGTCTTTGACAGCGTCAAAGGCGCCTGACTGGTATATTACCCCGCTGATCGTGTTTGGGAAGCCAGAGTCCTTTACCCGGTTGAGGATGACTGCGGCGATAGCGACTTGCCCCTCATAAGGCTCTCCCCTGCCTTCTCCATTGATGCATCTCGCCAGCAGCATGACATCTGTGTCATTATTGCTGCTTGATCCCGATGAGCCAGAGTTTGAGGAGCCTGATTGGTTTTGATTTTGGCTTGTATTAACTTGCATGCCCAAAGCCTCCATTGTCTTGGGACCAATTTTGCCGTCGGCAGCCAGCCCGTTTGCCGACTGGAACCACTTGACTGCCTGCTCCGTCTTATAGCCATAGACCCCATCAACAGAGCCAGTGTAATAGCCCCAATTCTTCAGCTTTGTCTGCACTTTTTTTAATGTCTCATAATCAGTGCTGCCATAATAAATCGTCGTAAAGGCGCTCAAGCCCAATGTCACAGCTAGCGCAAAGGCTACGCATGCAACTATAATCGACGTTTTTCGCTTTTTCATAGAAACAATAAACCCCATTTTTTTTGTTATTATCTCTTGTTTGCCTATTGTCTATACGAAAGCTCAAAATTCTTTTCGATAAACTTTGCAGCTAGCGTTGCCTTTGGCCTGGAGAAAACAACAGATTTCCAATCGGCTATGTGCCTGGCTCGCTTTGGCTGGAAAAGCGAGTTGGCCCGGAAACAAGCAATTGAAAAATTCTCTATTGGCGTTTGATGCGAAACGTCGACGGGATTGTTATGCCGCGCTAAGGACAGGCTGGAAAGGCTAGGCAATAGCGCTTTGGAGGTGAAAGAGGGAGCCGGTTTAAGGGAGAATAGAAAACAACAGCGCTTAGTTTTTCATTGGCGGAAGCGCCATGGCGTTCCGCAAGAATAGAGCTAATATGCTTGTGCTCATGGCTGCTAGAGAGGCGGGAGAATATGCTCGATTCATTGAAAACAACCCTGGTTGTGAAAGCGTGTACGGGAAACGCCCATCATGTTTCCCGCAGTTTTCTGATCCAGCATTTGCCTGCAACTTGTTGAAAAACAATGCTTCCAATCCTGCCTATCCTTGCTAATATGCGAATTCAAAGGATATCACAAGCAGTATTGGAAGCGTCTTTTCATAGATTTTTCTTATATGTTTTTAAATTGCGCTTTAAAGCATCAACAAGCCAAAGCCCGTGGCATTGGACATGCCCTTCGCCAGCGATGCCCTCACCCGACCATTTTCTTGATAAGCCGGATACAGTCTGGATTTGAGCCGCAGCACCCGCCAATAATATCGGCCCCGGCTTCGAATAATCCCACAACGCCCTCGGCAAACTCCTCCGCCGGCATCGTGTAGATGGCTGCGCCTTCAGGCGTGGTTTCAGGCATTCCCCTGTTGGGCTCTGCGATCAACGGCACCTTTCCTTTCACAAGCGCTTTCATAGCTTCGACCAAAGGCGCCATGGCCTTTGGGGCGAGGGTGCAGTTGCAGCCCACTGCGTCAGCCCCTGCGTCAACAACCCTTTGGATAGACCCTAGAGGATCCCCAAGCCAAGTCTTCCTGTTTGTGCCAAAAGTCATGGTTGCATACACAGGCATAGCAGCTGATATCTCCTTTGCCGCCTTGACAGCCTCTGCCAGCTCAAGGGATGAGGAAAAAGTTTCGAAAAAGACAAGGTCAACCCCCCCCAAAGCTATCTGTATCTGCTCGGCGAAGTATTCTTGGATCCTTTCAGGCGAGGGCGCTTTGCGCGGGTTTACCATCAACGGGCTTGGAGACAGGTCCAATGCAATGCGCTTGCCCGGGAAAGCAGAGCAAGCTTCTCTTGCAGCCTCAATGGCGTAAAGGATAATGTCTTCCCTCGACGCTTTGGTGGCGTAGACGATATCGTCAGAGACGCAGAAGGTGTTTGTCAGAATCACATCAGAGCCTGCAGCCAAATATGCTTTGTGGATTCCAGTGATTTCTGCTGTGTTATTTATATTTGCCAGATAGCAGCCTGCAGCGTCATAGCCCCTTGCCATTAGCAAAGCGCCCATCGAGCCGTCCAAAAGCAGCGGTTTTTGCCTCATTTAATAAAATGCCTCCATCGTATTACGCTAAGATCAAAACTATGCAGCTTGCCAGCACAAGGTAAGCGCAAAACAGGTAAGTCATGTTTTTCTTGACCATTTTTTTGAATAACACTATTGACAAGCAGCCTGTGGCTGTGCTTGAGATGAAACCTGCTAAAACCACAGGCAAGCTTAACGACAAAGCTGTGTCAAAAACTTTGGCTATATCCAACAGCAGAGAGCCTAGAATCGCAGGCACCGCCATCAAGAAAGACAACTCCAAAGCTTCCTCTCTCATTAAGCCTAAAAAAAGCCCCCCTGCTAAAGTTGTCCCAGAGCGGGACAGGCCCGGCACGATAGCCAAGGCTTGGAAACACCCCACGAGCAGGCTCTTCTTGGCTCCTAAATCCTCCAAGCGGGTAGTGTTTTCCCTGCTCGCCGCGTTTGAAAAGGCCAGGACAACCGCTGTGAGAAAGAACGTGAAGGGAATCACATAGATGCTTTTGAACAAGCCATCGATAAAATCCTCCAACAAGATCCCGACAAAAGCAGCCGGTATGCTGGCTATAATTATATACACAGCATATTTCCTATACTTGCTTTTGGACAAGCAAGGGCCTTTTAGCCTGGCTATATCAAACAGCATCAGGAAAAACTCTTTGGCTATCCCCAATACCGAGCCCCAATAAACAACTATGATAGCCATTGCTGTCGCTACATGGAGGATAATTGAGAAAGACAAGCCACCTTCCTCAATCCCAAAAAAATATGAGGCTGCAACCAAGTGCCCTGAACTTGATATTGGCAAAAACTCTGTCAAGCCTTGGATTATTCCAAGAATCAACGCTTCTAGAACTGTCATAAATTGCCTCATTTCTCAGATAAGTGATTATATCACAGTTTAGCAGCCCAAGGCTTAAAAAATTGAGCTTTATGCTGCCATTGCATTGCCAATGCCGGATATCGATGCGCGTGTTGAAAAACCGTGGGAAAAATGTCCATACAATTTCACTCCAAGGCTTGAAAACACGTTATGAAAACGAGATAATAAACTGCCAAGCACGTTGTTCCATAAACGGCATTATTTCGCACACGGCAATAACTTAGGGAAGCAGGGCGCTAATGGAGAGCAAAATAACTATACTTGGCTTTGGATGCGGGGAAGAAGGAGAAATCACTTTGCGCACAATGGAGGCGCTCCGAAATGCGGACAAGGTCTTTATCCGCACAGCCAGGCATCCCGCCGCCTCAATTCTGGAGAGGGAGTCCATCGATTATGAATCCTTCGACAACTTGTATGACAATGCCCAAGACCATGAGGGCTTGTATTTGGAAATTGCCCGCCAAGTGCTCTCCTGCCCTGCGGGCAAGGTAGCCTATGTAGTGCCAGGCAATCCCTTCTTTGCAGAAAAGAGCGTCCAGCTTATCCTGTCCTTGGGCCAAGGCAGGGACATTGAAGCAGTGCCTTCTGTGAGTTTTGTCGATGGGGTCTACTCTGCTACAAGAAAAGACGCCATTGAAGGCTTCAAGTTGCTCGACGCCTTGTCATTGGACACACAAGCCCCTGACACCACTTGCATGAACATAATCTGCCAAGTATACGACAAGGCGACTGCCTGCGATGTGAAAACCGCGCTGATGAAATACTACAGCGACGAAACACCTGTCCTATTGGTGAATGCCGCCGGCACAGCCAGCGAGGACATCGTGCCCTGCTTGCTTCATGAGATTGACACAAAATGCGAAATCAGCCATTTGACATCCCTTGTAATCCCGAAAGCGGGAATTGGCTTGACGCTGGGCAGTTTTACTACACTAAGAACAATTTTTGAGGTTCTTAGAGGGGATGGCGGATGCCCTTGGGACAGGGAGCAGACAGTCCAATCGCTTGTGCCATATATTATCGAGGAAGCTTACGAGTTGGTGGGCGCAATTGAGCTTTCTGATGAAGGTGCGATTCTGGAGGAGCTTGGGGATTTGCTTTTGCAGGTTATGCTTGCCAGCCAAATTAAAAGCGATGAGGGATCGTTCTCGATTGACGAGGTTATATATGTGTTGTCTGACAAGATGCTTCGCCGCCACCCCCATGTGTTTGCCGGGGAGGAGGCAAGCGAAATTAACGCGCTATGGGAGCACATCAAGGATAGCGAGCATGGAGTAGCAAAACCTGCTGAAAGGGCAATGGCAGTATCCGACAGGCTGCCTTCGTTAATGTACGCCCAGAAAGTGATGTCACGCGCTTCGCTGGCTGGCACTATCGGCGAGCGCCTCAAGGCTTTGCAAAAGCAAGTTTCAGCCTTGGACGAAGAAAGCTTGGCTGCCTGGTTGCCTCTGGCAATGCTCGAGCTTGCCAATTTGTCTGGCATGTGCGGGCTGGATGCGGAAATGGATTTGAGGAATGCAGTCAAACTATTTCTAAAACAGCTAAATCAAGATAATATTTAAAATTATATAAATATTACTTTTTGCCGGCAATTTGATTACTGACAGATAATTTATTTATATCCAGAATAGTCGAATCCTGTCGATCGTTGGTAATACGTACGATTTTTAGCAAAAATATACTCATAGAATCAAAAATTGTATTGATAATCGTGATCACAGCGTGTATTATAAAATTAATCTTATGCAGGAGGATGAAATGAACAAGGCTGAGCTAATCGCGGCAATGGCTGAGAAATCTGAATTATCTAAAAAGGATTCTGAAAAGGCTTTGTCCGCATTTATTGACACCGTCACTGAAACTTTAAAAGAGGGGGACAAAGTTTCTTTAGTGGGGTTCGGAACATTCGAGGCTCGGAATAGGGCTGCTAGAATTGGAATTAACCCTAGAACAAAAGAAAAAATGAACATTGAAGCTACTAAGACACCTAGCTTTAAAGCAGGAAAAGCATTTAAAGAAGTTTTAAGAAAGTAGGCTTCAGATTTAACTTTTGTCAGTTTATTAAAAAATCCATCTTGTAACACGGCTTTAAAATAAAATTTTTAAAAAGCTGATTACATTGAAATCAGGCATTAGTTGATTCATATACTTCCTTCCAGCAGAAACAAAGCCAGAAGGAAGTTTTTTTTTTGACTGATTATATGGCATAATTAAAGGGTTTTTTGGAAATTAAGCACTTGCAGCATAGTCTGGAAGCCTTTCCCATTTTTTTGGAATATATACCATGTTTTCGATACTAATCCAAGCAATCTCCACCAATAAAATTGTAATTTTCGGAAAATCATATATTTAATTTTTCAAGTTTAATGAAAATAGTGTTTAATCAAAAAAAACGAATAATATGTTTATTTCTGCTTTTTTTTCAAACATATCTTAACAAAAAATTCAAATTGAAATCCTTGTTACAACTTGCCCCAAACTCTATGCAAACCGCTTGAATTAACTGAAACATCTGCTTTATGCCGAAAATATGTTGATATATTAGTCAAGAAAATGAGTATTTTTTTACTAGCCTTTTCTTGAATTTGCATCCAAAAGAGCAATTCAATCTTGCTAGTAACTTGAAACTTCATGCACTGACCATAAAAATATCCTGCATTACATACTTGCTCAAATTTGCCTTAGAATTCCTTTTGTAAATTTTCATCTAAAGTATAAAGACACATCTCTTTCTCATCACATTATTAAGGATTTGAAGAGAGCGATTAGCCCAATAACGAATCCCTCAGACACACTAAAAACTCGATTAGGTTTCAAGACAGGAGATAGCGATAATACGCATTCGACAGACAAATACAGCACTATGGATGAAGAATGCTGCAACGAAAAAGAACATTTACCAATAGCAGGAAAGGCCAGAAAAGCATATGCTTTTCTGGCCTTTCTTGAATATATCGGAATACTTTTTCGTACAAATATCGATCCGTTTTCCACGGTTCTTTGTTGTAACTTAAAACGAAAATTTGTCATGACACAAAACTCACTTTTCTTAGTTTGATGCATAGCGCCTTGTAAAGACTGGCTGGCTCGGCACCGGTAGCTTTCGCCAAATTGTTTTAAAGGAAAACTTAGCTGTAAAGATGCAATAAAAGCGTACAGCGACCCGCAAAATGCGTAAACCATCTCCCTAACAGGAACCTATCGCTGCCATATTGCCAATCCAAGGCAGCCGCAACCTTCACACCCCAATCCCCAATCTTAACCAATTAACCTAGTGCCATTGCATGTTCACATTAGTGAAAAATATGAAAACAAATCGAGTGGTAGGTGTATTATTTCTGGCTAAGCCCTCAAAGCTGTTTTGAGACCGCTGGCATCATAAAAAGATCTTGGTTTGTTAGTGTTTCGGTTGCATGATCAACAATTCTATACTTCGCGCCATGTGTTATGTGCGGAAATTGCAGCCATATACTTGTTTTCAATTGCCTGTTCTTGGAGGGGACGCAATGCCCTCACGCTGCGCCCAACTGGTGGTTTGCCCGTTGCTAATGCAACTTGCTTCGCATTGAATATGCCATAGGCCTGCTGGTATATTTTCCGACTAGCCATATTTCTCCTCTTGGGTGGGCAGCCAACGAAGCATTGTCCAGAATCGATGTTGCTAGCATGGTTTACTGAGTTGTTTGATGTGCCGAAGTAGCTTAGCAGCAGTTTGTTGGCCATTCTTTCGCAATTGCTAGCCAGAGCGCAGTAAAATGATGCGGGCATCATCTCCTAGATAAATCATGGCTTAGTTTGGCTAGCGAATTCAGTGCTTTTTTTCAACTAGCAAGATACTAGCTTGCTATCGTTTATTTGGCATTGCTGAAATATATCCGTTGCAACTCGTTGGCATTAGCTTGCTAAATTTCAACATAGTTTTAGTCAATATTTCACTTTGCAAAGCAATGGCAAATCACAAAAACACTTTCTATGCATCTAGCAGGCATTGGCTGCAAAAATTTTTTGCCAGCCTAAATTGGTGGCATCCAAAATATTAGGACCGGTTTGCTTGATGTTTGATATATTCAATTTACTGGCGTAAGAGCGTTGTTGCACCCAGAAGAAGGCAACCAGCTAGATGGTTGCCAAGCAACAATGCGTGTGGATATGGTTTTTTCCTTGCGTTGATGTGTATAAACTGGATTGCCCCACACTATTGGAGCATAGTCTTATTTTTATATCAGCACAGAAATTGCTTAGCCGGGCCATAAATTATTGTTTGCCTGATTTGAGCGAGCACTTAGTAAAAATGTGTAGCTGAACAGATAATTTCCCTTTAATCACTTTGCTGGGGCGCGATATAATAATTCTCATCCATGGAGCTTCAGACATGGCACAAGAGCCCGGATATTGACATGCTATAATACAGCCTCCAACAATTTCCGATATATATATTCCTAACTCGCTGCCTACCTGCCTGTTCGTGAATAATTTTTCAAGATATAGGCAAACTACGAATGCAACACAATTACCATTACATCAATAGTTAAGGAAGGTACACAATGAAAAGCACTAAAGCTAGCCCGAAATCTAGCTCAACAACCACAACAAAGGCACAATCCAAAACCCAAGAATCAACTTCGAAGACACAGCGCCAAGCTGCTTCGACAACAAATAAACAATCTGCTACAGTCAAACAGACAGCAAAACAACAAGTGTCTAACCCGCCGGCAACTGGCAAAGTCAGCAGGTCCATGAATACCTTGACTGCTATCCCGAAACAAAATGCATCGGCCAAAAAAATAACCGCTCTTGTTAAAAGGAGCGGGAAAACTACCGGCTACCAATTTGCAGACGGAACTGTAATGAACAAGCCTGACGCTATCAAGCTTGCCAAAAAAGGTGGAATACAAGGTGTTGGCATTGCTAAAAGAAACGGAAGCGAATATCTCAAGACACTGCCAGACGGCAGCGTTAAAACTAACTTAACCAAGCTTCCGACTGTCACTTTATAGCTTTAGTCAAACTATGGGCTGGTTGCTGGTTACCAGCCTTTTTTTATTAGCTATGCCAATCTTTCAGCAAGCCAAGCGAAGCTGTAAACGGCTAGTCCAAACATCGCGAAAAAACCTGCGATGTGGTACGTTCCATATTATAACCATGTAAAAATCTTTATTTAGAGGTGGCCGGCTTGTCAAGACACAGAACCGAAAATTCTTAATGTACTTACATATGATATTCAGTGCTTGATCCCTTGGCTTTGGGGCGGTTTCTAGACCTTGCGGTGGAAGGCGGAGCCTTCCACCGAGCCCTTCGCCCTTCGGAGGCTGAGGGCATAAGCCTCCGCGTTTTTTCTTGGCTGCCACCAGCCTACACATCAACGAAAGACTCTCCATACACTTGCCGCTTGTATTTCAAGCTTTGGCGCGGGCGGTTGAAGTTGTATACGTTGACATAATCCCTGGTCCCTTGGCACAATTCCCGTGGGCTTTTGTATCCGGTTTTTCACTGGTCTGAATTAGCAATTGCAGGCGTGGAGGTTGTCAATCGCAACGAGGCCCATATGTTCATTGTCCTTCCCAAAAGATGGATTGTTGAAAGATCATTCGGATGGGCTGATAATTGCCGGAGGCTGTGGAAGGTTTGCGA